>CAZACO010000023.1:12323-15359 GCA_964483185.1 uncultured Desulfobacteraceae bacterium | reverse complement strand
AGCATGAAGAAATCATCAAAAAAGTGAGTGGGTGCTGGAATGCTGGGACTTAGGGGAACGGTTGGATGGAGCGTTTTAATAATCCGCGGTAATCTGCGCCTGCCCCGTAGCTTTGGAAAATCGTACGGGGGAAATCTGCGGATTGGAAAGGAGGAAAAGACAAGGTGACAATCGGTTATGTTAGCGCTGGTCGTGGGCGTGATCGTAATTGCCGGGATGCTGAAAAACAACTCTGAAAAGCTTCAGGAACTGGAAGACATTGCAGGCAAGTAATAATAACGAGCTGCCCATGCCTTGACGGGCAACAGCCCTGCCGGGGCGCCCGGGCGGGTCCTCGCGTTGTCTGACAAAAAATGGCGTTAACCAGGGACTTTTTAGAAAGGAGGTGATCTGATATGAGTTTTGGGAGCATATTGTTGTTGGCCGTGGTAGTGGCGGTGATCGTAATTGGCGCGAAACTGAAAAACAATTCTAAAAAACTCCAGGAACTGGAAGAGCTTATTGGCAAGGAATCGTGACAGTCGACGGTCCTTCCTTCGGTATTTAGCTATAATATCGGTCAGTTTTATTGAACAAAGAGAAGGAGGTGTATTATGACATTAGGTGGTGTACTATTTTTGGCTGTGGTTGTGTCGGTATTCGTAATCGGTTCAAAGGTGAAAAAAAATACCCGAAGACTTGAGGAATTGGAAACAAGCCTGAGCAAGAAATAATAGTTGTAAGAAAAAGGAGGTAATGTTATGGCGGGCACGATCGGATTGGCGGACGGCACAGGTCCCCTTTTATTGCATGACATCCCAGGCAGCGGGGTAATTGCCTCAAGTGGAATCCCCACAAGTGGAATCCCCACAAGCGGCATAACCACGTCGGGAACGGTCAGTTCATCAAGCACGAATTCCGCACTTTCAAACGGGGTGCAGTACTCTTCGAGTAAACTGTCACTTGCCGGCTTATTTGGCACATCAGGGTCCGGCAGCTCTGCCGGGGTTATTGGAGCCAGTTCATTAGGCGCCATAGCCCTTGTAGGTGGCGTGCTCCTTACGGGCGCTCTTTTTGCAGGGGTCGGTCTGCTCAGTTACGCTGTCACAAAGGCGGCAATCGAGCCGTGATTTGGCGCCGTGCCGGGTTGAAACCCTTCTGCCGGGGTCTCTGTTTGTCGCAGGGCGAAATTGGGTGATGCGGGACTTCACTGGAATTGAGTGATGTTCCCGATGTTCCATCACCCAAACGCCCCGGTCCTGACCGGTATATGCCCCCTGTGTCATGGCGTTAGCGTGGGGAATTAACCACAAAGACCACGAAAGTCACGAAGAAATATAAAGATAGAAGATCCGCATCGCGTTCTTCGTGCTCTTCGTGGCGATCAAACGAAAGCCGTTAGGCCTGGAGTCTTGTATGGCCTTGAGTCTTCAGTCTCTGATCTGTTTTGTAAGGATATACAGCTCTTGCGTAGCGAAGGAGGTAGGTGACAATGGCGGAGGAAAAAGATCTCGGAGAGGTAAAAGAAAGCTTGAATACATCAGCCGCTCAAACGATCGGAGGCAATGCCTTGTTGAATCCGGCAAGTGACGAAAAGGCGGAGAAACGAGTTGAAAAGGCGGTTGAAGCCTCCCAAAAGAGCGTGGTTACCAGGGAAAAACCGATTGGGGAGGCCGCTGAAATCCTGAAGGGGCCGGTCGGGTTGGACATAGGGACCAGTCACATCATAGTGGCGCAAAACAAACGGAGGGATATTCACCTGACACGAGAATTAAACGCGTTCTTTACGGTTCCTATCGGCAAATTCTCCAGGCAGATCCTCAATCAAAAAGGGATCAATTATTACGAGCTGGAAGACCAGTTCTACGTTATCGGTTATTCTGCCCAGAGTTTTGCAAATATGTTCAATATGAATACGAGAAGGCCGATGAAGCAGGGGGTCTTAAGTTCAAGCGAAAACGAAGGGATAAGGGTCATTGACGCCATTGTCAAGACCCTTATTCAGAAACCGAAGGAGTTCGGCGAGATACTCTGTTTCGGTGTCCCGGGTGATCCCATTGATAAACCCGGCGCAGCGATCTATCACGAAGCAATGATCAGGAGAACTGTTGGAAGTTTAGGGTATACCCCCATAGCCGTAAACGAAGGCATGGCCATCGTATTGTCAGAGCTTTCAGGAGATGATTTTACCGGTATAGGGATAAGCATGGGTGGCGGCATGTGCAATGTCTGCCTTTCCTATCTTTCTTTTCCCGTTATCACATATTCGATCCAAATGGCCGGGGATTATATTGACTCTATGGTGGAAAAGGCCGTTGGAGAACCTGCCACAAAGGTAAAGGAAATAAAGGAAGAGACGCTGGACCTATCGCGCGCGCCCAAGGATCGGGTAACCACGGCCCTGCACATCTTCTATGACGAACTCATATGCAACCTACTTGAAAGCCTCAGGAGGGTGCTCTCTTCCACGGACAAGGTCCCCAAGATCTCAAATCCGATACCGATTGTCTTGAGCGGGGGTACAACCATACCGAACGGCTGCAGAGAGAAATTCGGGACCATGCTTGAAAAGGTTAACCTCCCCGTGGAAATTTCAGACGTCCGTCTTGCAGAAGACCCGCTTGCCACAACCGCCAAAGGTGCCTTGATAATGGCCATCACCGAGGCAGGATAGACGGTTAAGGGGTGAACCACAGAAGCAAAAGAAGACGGACCCGAGAATACAGATGGAAAAGGAAACAATCATCAATCATCAACCATCAACCATCAATCCGATAAGGAACGATATTCAACAGCCTGACAAAAAAAAGATCATCATTGTTGGACTGCCCAATACAGGTAAGACACAAATATTTAATAACCTTACCGGGAAGTATAGTCTGGTCGCCAATTATCCCCTCACGACCATTGAGATAAAAAGAATGGATTGCCGGATCAACGGCCAGACCTATGAGGTGATAGACACGCCGGGTCTTCATGGTTTGTATGTTGATTCGGAGGAAGAGCTTTCTGTTCGGGATCTGATCTTCTCCGAAAAACCTGATATTATCATACAAT
>CAZACO010000023.1:0-12313 GCA_964483185.1 uncultured Desulfobacteraceae bacterium | reverse complement strand
CTTTTAATAAATTTCTTTTCAGTCCTGATTCGACTGATATTATCATACAATGTATCGATGCAAACCAACTGAAGCAATCATTCGCCCTGACTGTTGATTTGTTAGAGCTGGCGTCGCCGTTGGTGATATCGCTCAATGCATTGGGCGAGACGATTAAAAAGGGGATATGGATCGATTCTAAGGGATTGTCCCGCCTTTTGCACGTTCCGGTTGTTGAATCCGCGGCCCTGAATGGACACGGGACAAAGGCATTGGGGGCAGCAATAACCAACGCCCGGATCGGAAATGCGGAAATTCAATATGGAGACGCCATAGAAAAGGGTATAGCTATTGTTGAGGCTGACCTCCCGGGAAGTATTCCTTATAGGCGTAAGGTATCGGCGCTCCTGTTGATGGATGATCCGTTTGTGGAAGATTTTGTAGAAGGGAGGGGTGGCAAAGAAGAGATTGGGCCGGTAAGGAGAGAAGTGAATGAAATCAGGGAGCGCTTTCAGGGGAATATCGGCCTGGCCATAAGTCGCAGACGGAGCGAGTGGGTAGACAATATTACGGAACATGTGGTTAAGCGGCAAAGTCTTCCTTTTAGAAAGTTTTCTGAAGTCTTTGCCCGTTTGAGTCGGGCGCCCGTATCCGGAATCCCTATCCTCCTTGTAATAGTTTACGTAATGTACCTCTTGGTTGTCAATGTCGCCAACACAATTGCAGGGTGGATGAACGATTTTCTTTGGGTCCCTGTAGAAGGTGTGATAGGAGGGATTTGCCCAGCGGGTTTCTGGTCTGATTTTCTGATCGGAGACTACGGGGTCCTCTCTCTTGGGCTTGCCAATGCCCTTATAACCGTCCTCCCCATATTGTCGGTTTTTTTCATTATGTTCAATGTGCTTGAGGATACGGGCTATATTCCTAATCTATGTGTCTTGACAAAAAGGATTTTCGAAAGGCTCGGATTGAGCGGCGCTGCCATCATGCCATTGGTCCTCGGATTCGGTTGTAAGACCATGGCTACTTTGACGACAAAATCTTTGCATTCAAAAAGAGAAAAATTCATAGCTATATATCTGATCGGCTTTGGCATCCCCTGTGCGGCCCAGATGGGCCTCAATATGAGCATCCTTGGGCGATTAGGCACCTCTGCATTTGTCATCGCCTTTTCCGTATTGGCTTTTGTCGAGATTGCGGCAGGAGTGGTCTTGAATAAGACCTTGAAAAAGGAACAACAAAGTGATTTCATTCAGGAACTTCCCCCGATGCGGCTGCCGAACGTAAAAGCCGTGCTTGTAAAAACCTACTACCGGCTTTTCTGGTTTCTCAAGGAGGCCGTGCCTGTTTTTGTATACGCCGCGCTTGCCTTGTTTGCCCTTGATAAACTCGGGATACTCAACGCTGCCAAAACGTTTCTGAGTCCTGTAATGAAAGGCCTGTTAGGCCTTCCCTTAGAGATGGTCGATGCCCTTATCCTGTGCATGGCAAGGCACGAAGCGGCCGCGGCCTTGATTATGAACCTCATACATGACGGAAAGCTCAATTTTATTCAATGTATTGTTGCCGTATCAATTACCACCATGTTTGTTCCGTGCTTTGCAAACATCATGGCCATGATCAAAGAGCTTGGAACAAAAACCGCATTAGGCATGACACTTGCAATTAACTTAAGCGCCTTCTTGATTGCAGGGGCATTGAATTGGAGTCTGATTCTGGCTTTTAGGCTATAACTGCTGAATATCGTATATGGGACTTTCTCGTTCCCAAGCTCCGGCTTCCTCAGATATGGCAAGACCTAACCATAGATATTTGAAATTTGAAACTCGCTGCTCGTTACGGGTTGCGGGTGATGGATTGATTTGTGAAACCGATTATCGAATCATTAATTGTTTACTGGGTACCTTGTCCAACTCATTGAATTGTCTATCAACTATGGATTGTGAGAGATAAACTCTCAGATTGAACGTGTAAGGGCCTGACCCGGACAAGCCGGAACCAAAGAGAGATCTTCTGCGCGCTTTAAACGCACATCGATTCATAAGATACTTGACCCGGACAAACCGGCACTGAAGAGGTCTGGCGAAAAAATTTAGAAAATTTAAAGGCCAGCTGCATCATCACCCGAAAAGGCCGTCAAATAACCGTCGCGATCCATACGTCATTAGCGTTTTGGAATCAAGTAGTTATGAAGTTTGACGTATAAACACGGGCTTGTTTTTTAGAAGAAACGCATCTGTACGTCACTAACGCGGATAGCCGCAACCAAAGATTTATCACACAGAGACACAAAGCACACAAAGGGTTTTTTCTTTAAACCGCCAAAAAAATGCCCGTCTCTTTGTGTTCTTGGTGGCTTCGTGTGAGTCAAAAAGGATTTATCATACAGAGCTACAAAGAGATTTTCTTGTTTTCTGTGACAGACGTCCAAGAAATAAGATACTAAAGAACCGCAGAAGGAAGGAAAACTGAATGAACAGACAGAATGAAAAGGATGAATATCTCGAAGCATTGTGGTGTATGAGAGAAAAGGGACAGGATTCGATGGAGTCTTTAGAGTCCTTTATCGGAGATGGCTTCGATAGGGGGATGATAGATGAGCTGTTATCCGAGGGCCTGGTGGAAGTATCTGAAAATAACAGGATCTCCATTACAGAAAAAGGTGAAACGCCTGCGCGACAAATCATACGTGCACACAGGCTTGGCGAAAGACTGATCTATGATGTCCTGGGAGACAGGTTCGAGGCGGGCGCGTGTGAGTTTGAGCACATAGTTGAGACCGGGCTGGTAGACAGTGTCTGCATTCTGCTCGGTCACCCCAGGGAATGCCCCCACGGAATGCCGATACCTGAAGGTGAATGTTGCCGGCAAAACGCCAAAGTGGCGCAGAGTTCGGTCATCCCTTTGACAGACATGGAAACGGGGGAGTTCGCACGTGTTGCCTATGTCAATGGCAAGAACAATCATCGGACCCAGAGGATGGGCGTGCTCCAGATCAGGCCCGGCGCAATGATCAGGGTTCTTCAGAAATATCCTTGTTATGTGGTTGACTGCGAAGGAGGCAATGTGGCGATTGGGAACGAAGAGGTTTCGTGTATATCCGTATGGAAACCGGATAATGTGCGCCAATCGGACAACGAAAGCAGCATCCGGTCATCAAACGATTTTGTGGGAAGAAGAGGTAAAAAATGGGGGTTTGGATGGGGACGGAAAAAGAGGGCATGCAGGCGACAGGGAGGGCAGATATGATAAAAGAGATGGAAACCGAACAAGACGGACCGGATACCTTGAGTACGGCAATAAGAGGCACCCGGGCGGCGATCGATTACACAGGCCTTGTTACATGGAGCATCCTGAGCAGGGGCAGTTGCGCCATAAAGGATGAGATCTTGAAGATCGGCGGACGTGTAGGACCTAATGCAGCAGAGCCCTTTATTGCAGTAAAAAACATGATCCGGAAGGGCTTCGGCAAGCAGAAGGGGCCTGTTTACGAGGAGATGAAGCGTATTGAAGAAAGAATATCTGTGCTTGAAGAAAGATTGATTTTCTTGGAAAAACATGGCGTAAGGATTGCCGAAACGCCGGATTATCAAAAGAAGCAGAAAGAACTAGATGAAGAAAGAAGGGGGCTTCTGAGCCTGATTGTGAAAGAAAATAAGGAGTTGAGGACCTTGTTAGCCAAATCAGATCTTTGAGCATGAATAGGTGAAATGTATGGAAAAGAAAAAAATTCTGAATGTGGGAATTGACATTGGGACTTCGAGAAGTGTCATAGCATGTGATAATGGCTTAATGACTTTTGTCTCAACTTATGTAGGATTTCCCAAAGACGCAGTTTCTAAGAAGATGTTCGGAAAAAGGCAGGTTGTCTTTGGTGATGAAGCCCTTTACAACCGGCTGGCGGTTGAACTGCACAGGCCTTTTGACAAGGGGCGGCTCAAATACACCGGGTCTTTTGAAGAAAATTCTAAAGAGAATGAACGGGAAAAGAGCGTTGCAAGAATGCTACTGAAGCATCTTATCGATCTTGCTACAGAGGAGGAAGAAGAGAAAAGCGAAGACTTCATCATACGAGGCGTGGTCGGCGCTCCGGCTTTGGCCAGCATGAAGAATAAAAAAACGCTTCTCGAGATAGCCAACGGGGTGCTTCATGATGCCATGATCGTGTCCGAGCCGTTTGCCGTAGCCTACGGTCTCAAGCTCTTTTCCAGCGCTCTCATCATAGATATTGGGGCAGGCACTGTTGATCTATGTAGGATGGCGGGAACAATACCGACCGAGAAAGATCAGATAACAACCATGAAGGCCGGCGATTACATTGACCACGTTTTCTTAGAACTTATCCAGAAAAAATACAAGGATGCCAACTTTACGGTGGCTATGGTCAAGCGCTTCAAAGAAGAAAACGCCTTTGTATCGGCACAGGGTGAACAGGTTTCGATCGAACTGCCTGTTCACGGAAAACCGGTACAACATAATGTGACGGAAGAGCTGAGACAGGCATGCAGGTCTATTGTCCCTGAGATCGTGGATGGGATTAAACTCCTTATTGCTGAGTTTGATCCCGAATTTCAGAGGGGGTTGAAACGAAACGTAATTTTAGCGGGCGGCGGAAGCCAGATAGTGGGACTGCGAAGGGAAATTGAGGAGTATATGAAGAATAGCTTAGGGTACGGCAGAGTTACAGCGGTGGAAGAACCCCTGTATGCGGGGGCAAATGGCGCTTTAAGACTTGCCAAGGATATGCCCGATGAATATTGGGACGAAGTGACGAGTAAAGGCAAATAATGACCGTTCACGGGTTCAAAGGTTCCGGGTTCAAGGTTAAACGGAGTCGGCTTCTGGCCGAAACAATGACCGAAACCACAGGACGCTATTGGCCCGAATTCCGGAATACCCTTTAAATATTCTAGAGGCAATCCTGCCAGGCGGGAGAAAGGGAAAGGAAATGGAAAAAGATTTCAGGTACAAAATGCGACATATAGGAGATGCGTTTGCCGAGCGGGTTGAAAATCTGGGTCACGCTGCCAAGGGTTCTGTGAGAGGAGTTGTGCTGACATACAACATCGATGGACTCAAAAAGGAGAAGGAAAAAATTATTGTCAGTATAGGAAAAAGAATGGCGGAAATCAGAAAAAATGACCCGGCGTTCAATATCTCAGACGATAAGCTGATGACCACGCTCCTTCTCAAACTGGACCGGATTGAAGAGCGGATAGAAGCCTTCAAAAAAGAACGGCAAGAGAGGTTATATCCCAACAGTCGGGCAACGAATGAGTCAAATGCATAGAAATCCCGCCATCTGGCCATAATGTCCCTAAGGAGGTTGCACCTATGTCGAGTAATGGGGGAAAAATGTTGTTTCTGAACTACGATTCAGAAACAACAGATCACGTAATAAAGGTCCTCTCCGAGCCCTGCGACATAACAACAGCAGACAGCCTATCTGAAGTTGCCGAAAAAGCCGGCGGCGATTTCGATGTCGTTATTACGGGCTATGTCGTTCCTGCGGTTTCGGGGGATAAGGCAATATCTTATCTGCGTGATATTCAGAAGGCGTTTGACGAAGCCACCGCTGCTTTGCGAGAAAAAAAGGATACCACTGAAGCGTTCCTCAAAGAAATGCAACAGGAACAGACCCAGCTTTTGGAGCTCCTCAACGATCATGTACGTCAAGGCGAGAAAGAAAAAGCTGAGCTGAAGCAGAAAATGCAGACAATGGCGGCCGAGGCTGACACATATCGCAAAGAGACGTCTGAAGCAGAGAAAAAGGCAGAAGCGGCCTTGAACGCGAAGGCGGGGGCAGAAGAAAAGACGGAAGCAGCCTTCAGCGCCAAAGCTGAAGCAGAGAAAGAAGCGAAAGCAGCATTGAAAGGCAAGGCTGAAGCGGATGAGAAGACGACGGCAGCTCTGAACGCGAAGGCGGAGGCAGAAGAAAAAACAGAAGCCGCCCTACGAGCGAAAGTCGAGGCAGAGGAAACGGCGGAAGCGGCTTTGAACGCGAAGGCAGAGGCAGAGGCGAGGGCAGAAGCGGCCCTTATTGAAAAGGCCAGAACAGAGGAGGGTGTTGCGAAGCTCCGTGAGGAAAGTGCCGGACGGATTGAGAAACTCAGTAATGAAGTAAAGAGATTGAACGAAGAACTGCAAAATTCCATATCTGTTGTAGAACAGGCCCGCGCGGAAAAGGCCGAGATAGAAGAGAAGCTCGCTAAACTTCAGGAAAACTGGCAAAAATTCGTTGCAGGTGAATGATTATGTTAGAAAGAGACGAAAAAGAAATATATGAAACAATCGCCACATTGGAGAACGCGTTCTCTTTTTCATGCAAAGAACTCAATGAATCAAGGACGATGTTAGAAGATAAGCACTCCGAAGCAAAGGCTACTTCCGCAAGATTAAAGGCACTCAGCACGGATTATCGAATTGGTGACAAGAAGATCAAGAATGCGGAAACCGAGATTGCTTTGTTTAGAAAGAAGATGTCTGAGATGGACAGCGGTCTCGATTCCGTGGACCGGGAGCTGAAAAGAACAAATGATGAATTAGAAAAACTTTCTGCAAAAAAGAACGATTTGATGGAAAACCTTGCCGGAATCGGGGCCAGATTGCGGCAAACCTCAAGTGAGCTTACTGACAGCGAGAAAGAAAGTCACGAGATATTATCCGCGATTAAAAGGCTTGACGCCCAAAAAGCCGGGTTGTCGGCAGAAATATCTGACATGCTGTCAAACGCGTCTATTGTAAAAATTCAGGAAGATAAAGAATTGGAGGACTTTTCTCTAAATTTCGGAAAACTGGCCCTGGAAAGGGAAGATGCCAAAAAGATCTTTGCCAAAAGGGAAGAAGTCCTCTCCGGCCTGAGAGATGAAATAGCGCTTCTTAAACAGAAATGCGCTTCAGTTGAAGAAGTGCTTGAACTCGAAAAAGAGAAGGACCTCTTGAAAACCGATGTGAAAAAACTGGAGGAGGAAAGGCGAACAAACGATCAGATAGCAAAGGAACTGCAGGATGCGCTTTCCGATAAAGAGGAAGAACTAAAATTGCTTTCTTCCGGAAAAATAGAAAAAGAGAACGTGATCGGCTCACTTGAAAATGAAGTCGGATTATTTGACGACCTGGTTGCAAAGGTCCAAGATAGAGAAAATAGACTCGGTGAGTCTGAATCTTTGGTGGAGAAAGCTATTTCAGACGTGAAAAACTTGTTTGTTGAGAGTAGGAGGATCGAACAAGAACTATTGGTCCCGTAAGAAGTATGTTTTCTCGCAAAGACGCCCGCCGGGCCGGAGGCCAAGAACACCAAGAAAATATTTTTTAATATTAACAAATTAACTTTGCGATCTTTACGAAAAAATGAGCAGAGCATTCCTTAACTTTAGGCCCTTCAGGCACTTTCGTTCACCCCAGATAAACAGGCTTTGCATTGAACGGGCTAGACTTCAGGCATTTTCCGTTCAGACACTAAATACTGCCTTTTAAGGGGATATTTGAGATGAAAAAATCTGATGCCAACGGAATAAGAGATCCCAGGAAAAAGGAAGTCATCGCTTATGCCAGCAAATTAAGCGCGTTTCTTGCCGCAAAAAAGAAGAAGGCCATTCTTGAAGCGGACCTGTTAAAAAACAACAGAGAGATAGAATATATCAAGTTCGGAATTGAAGAGGCTCAACAAAAGATTGACCAAAACAGGAGCACTATTAACGAAATTGAACCCAAGATAGCTGGAATCAGGCATAGACTCGCTCAGGTTGAGGAGGAAAAGAGACCTCTTGCAGATGAATACAAGAGGCTCCTGGATATTCAGGAAAATCTGGAAAAGAAGCGTGCGGATATTCATGATAAAGAATCTATGATTGCACGTCTATCCATGGATGTTGGCAGCGCTGCAGAAGAATTCGAAAAGGCAAAAGAGAGAGAAGCCCGGATGCTGGCCCGAAAGCAAGAAATTCAGGACGAGATTGATTCGACGAAGTCAAGGCTGAGCAAACTAAAAGAAGAAATTGAGGTTATGACGACAACAAGGGACTTGGTGGGCGGACAGGTTCCCGAATTTATTGATATCGAGATCTTTCCGAGTTTGCAGAGCGGCGAAGCGAATGTCGAACAATATACCTCAGAAGTCAAAGACTTAATGAAAAACATGGAAAATGAGATAGCGACATATAAGGTTCGGATAGAAGAAAGCCGCACCTTGGAGAAGTCGCTTTCTTCGGAGAAGAAAGCGTTTCAGAAAAGGTTGGAAGAGATTGAGCCTAAGATGAAAACAGGTGCGGATAAGGACAGATTATCAAAAGAAATCAAGTCCCTGTCTGAACAAAAAAATCACCTTGTCATTGAAATATCGGAGAATCGAGATGAAATTGAGCGCATAGAGCCTATGATAACGGACCTTGAAAGTAGCCTTGAGACCGAAAGAAAGATTGTCTCGGAACTCGATAAAAGGCTTGAATATCTCACCGAGAGAAAACGGTCGATTGCGGCCCTTGATGATATTGAAATGGAGATGGAGCGACTTAAGGGGAGGATCGTGACATCGGATATCGGCTTAGAGTCAAATCGCAGTTTCTTGGGTATAGTAGGGAGAGTGAAACAAGGTGTCGAATCAATCAATAAAAGCCTGGGCGCCTCGCTTGAAGGTTATAATAACGCCCTTGAAGAGCTTAGATACATTATATTGTTGAGGCATCACATGTAGCGAAGCTTCGCCTCAAACCAAGCCTGACCGCGATCCGGGACAAATTTTTGATTATCAGTAATTATGGGCGATTTCAAAAAGTTGACATGAATATTATGAGGTGAACTATTCTAGAAGTCAGAGGGGAGGGCATCATGGAAAAAGAGAGATCTGGTGTGTTAGGTTTTACGGCAAAGGTATTCAACGAAGCGGGGGGCGCCCTGGTGGATTTATTTGATTTGGGTTCAGCGGCTATGGATAAGATAAGTTCTAAGCTGAAAAAGGCCCCCGAATTGGGAAAGAAAGCAAGGGAAATAGTCAGCGAAGGGATTGAAACCGTTAGGCCGAGCAAAACCAACGCCATAAGGGACAAAATCAAGAAAAAAGAGGAGAAGATAGAGGACCTCTACAAGGAAATAGGGAAAGAGGGCGTCAGGTCTTCGGAGGGGGAGGGCCCGCTCGATACAGAGCCTGTGAAAGGCTTGATTGCTGATGTCAAGGAATATGAGAAAGAAATCGAGAGACTCAAAGGCCGGATAACGGAGTTGGAGGAGCAAAAGGACACAGACGCGTTCGAAGGTCTGAAACCGGAAGAGGGTGCTGAACCAGCCAAGGAACCCGACATAGTCGCGGATGTCAAGGCAGAAGACCTTCAGTTGAAGACAGCAATAGAAGGGGCAATAGACACAGCCCTGCGATCGGGCGCTTTTGAATCCGCCTCTGAAAAGGCAAAATTCGAAAAGGTTGCCAGGGACCTCCTTGATAGCGAGATGGAGGTCAAGATATTGGCTGTGGCCGAGCTTGGCAAGATGAAAAATGAAGCTGCTGTGCCCGTGCTTGCTGAGGCTATCAAGTTTGAAGAACCCCATCTGAGCTCGGAGATTGTAAATGCACTTATTGACATAGGTGATTCCAGCGCTGTCAATCTGTTTAAAGAAAGGGCAAAGGACCCGTATTACAGGGTCCGTATCGCATGCCTCAGAGGCCTGTACAAATTGGCGGGCGATGATGAAGAAGCAATAAATATTTTGATAAGCGCCTTACAAGATGAACACCCTGATGTCAGGAAGTCCGGCATCACGTTTCTTGGATGGAAAGACAATGTCAAGGCCGTACCGGCGCTTGTGCAATGTTTAAAGGATGAAGATAAAAGGGTGACAAAAGCGGCATTGTCGGCCCTTGCGACGATTAGGGATAAGTCAGCAGTTCTCCCGCTTATAAGGGTATTGAGAGACAGGGACTTTGACATGAAAGAAAAGGCCTTAAATGCCATAAAAATGATTACAGGTGAGGAGATCGTTTTTGACCTGAAGGCAAGTGGAGAAGAATTGGATAAGGCAACAGACGAACTGGTCGACTGGTGGCAGAAAATGAGGATTGGAGAAGCTGACACTGAACGGGCTGCGGAGCCCGAGGCAGAAGCGGCTCCTGAGATAGTGGAAGCGGTTGAGGAGCCCGAAGCGGAAGAAACTGCCGAGGAAGTGAACGAAGAAACTGCGGAGGTAGAACCAGAAGCAATACCTGTTTCCGCGGAAGAACTCATGAAGAAACTCAAGTCAGAGCTTATCGCTATTTGTAAGGATCTTGAAATTGAGTGTGACGAGAGACTTACCAAGAGAGAGATTACACAACTCATCGTTGAGAATCAGGCGTAGGCATAAATATAACTACCTTTGAACTCAGGTGAAAAGACAATGAATGCGTCAAATTCAATCAATGAAGAGATGAACCCTGTCAGGGAAGTCGAAGGCCTTGAACAGATGAACAAGGCCTTGGCCAAAGAGTTGAGAGACTTGGAGTTTAAGCTTCTCAACAAGAAAAAAGAAGCCAACACCCTTTTAGAAAGCTCAGAGGAACAAAAGAAACGTCTCCTGGAGTTTGTCGGTAGAAAAAATGATCTCGTTCAGGAAATAGAACTTTATGAGTCTGAAAAGAAAAAAATGAACGAGATCTATGCCGGCGTTTCAACAAGATATGACTTGAACATGTCTGTTCTCGAAGGGATGATTAAGGATGTAGGATTTATGAAGGGTGAGATCGGTGCGTTGATAATGAAGATGGGCATGCTTGAAGAAGAAATCCCCGGCAGATTCAGGGATGCTGACAATCTGGACAAGAAGGTCAAAGGCACATTCATCAGGGCATTGAATGATCTTCAAAACAGGATCGATGTTGTCGAAAGAAAGGCAAAGATCCTCTATTACAAAAAGGAGAACATATGACACCTCCGGTTTTGAAGGAAAAGGTAGAGTCTAAGGAACTCCATTCCGTGATGCCTGAATCAGATGTGATAGAGGAAACCAGTCAGGCAATTATGCCGGAAATCAGGGGCCTTGAGATCCTGAAAGAGGGTACTTACGCAGTTGATCTCGAAAAAACGATCTCTGATATGCTTGGTGTCATAAAAAGGATGGAGACGCAACTTGAAAGTGTCTTGGATATAAACGCCAAGCTTGAAAACGATCTTGAGGTGTCTAAAGGGATGGTCGTTGATCTGAATTCTAAAAAATCCCGTCTTGAAGAGAAAATTGCCCGCATGGAGCAGGAAATGCCTTCAAAACGGGAACTCCTGCTCGAAATTGATGAGCTGATTGATGAAAGAAATGACGCTCAGATCAGTATCCAAAAGATGCGGTCGGAAATAGAAAAAGTTCAGAAGGAGATCAACAAATACCGGAACCAGATCGGCAGTCTCAAGGAGGACAAAAAGGACATCATCATTGAAATGGATTACGTAGAGGCAAAACTGAACGCGGCGCTAAAAATGAACAATGGCTACAGGAACGAAATAGATGCATTGAGAGGGGAGAGGCTTATTCATATAGAAAAGATCCGATCCCTCGAAACGAAGATGAAAGAGACATTTGAAGAGAAATACAAACTCTTCAAAGAGCTTAAGGATACAAACCCGGGGATGGTCCCCTGACCCTTCTGATATTGACCGAGTATCTGAGCATGACAACCCGGGATTGCTTATGTGCGATTTAACGGGAGGATTACAGGAAAATGGAAGACATGAAAGAGCAAGGTATCGCCTCGCAAGGTCGTACAGATGAAGAAGGGCTTGAAGCGTCACGCCATGGTCAAAGGGATCTGAACGAATTCGAAGATAGGATAAGGCTTTTGAGAGCAGAAAATGAAACGTACACGAACCGGATAAAGAGTCTCTCGGCAGAAATAGACCGGATAGACAGCTCTGTTTTATCTGTCAGAGCGCATATGGAAGCAACCGAGAAAAAAATAGGAGCGTATCCCGACAAGATTGCAAAGTTAGAGTCAAGGAGTGAATTATTGGTCGCTGAGCTTAACAATATTAAGCTGAAGATTAAGAGTTCCGGAGAAGATGAAGAGAGTACCCAACTGCTAAGGAACACCTTGACGGAGGAGTACGAAAACCTCAAAAACGAAAAGGCGGTCCTTGTTAAAAGGATCTATGAGATGGAAAAGGCCCTAAATGAGATTTTGTCCGAAAGGGAACGGAAGCTGCCGAAATTAAAGAAATACGATGAAATGCTCAGACAAGCACGGAACGTATTCTATGATACTGAAAGCAGGATGGAGATTTCCCTAAAGCTCAGACATGGAAGAACAGCCTCTAAATCAGTGTACCCATAATAACCAATCTCATTTTTGTATCCGTTCACCGCAACAATGTAGAGGCCG
>CAZACO010000022.1:3665-15624 GCA_964483185.1 uncultured Desulfobacteraceae bacterium | reverse complement strand
TGAAAATCCCCGTGTCCGCAGTTCAATTCTGCGTCTCGGCACCAGGAAAATCAAGGACTTGCGTCAAACGGCGCAGGTCCTTTTTTTGTTCAACCCGCTTCTGGTCCCGCTCTGGTTCCGCATTTTTCATTGTCTGTGGTTTCTGATCCCAGGTAATACAAAAAAATCGGCCCGAGGAGGCTCCCGGCGGCCATGGAGAGAAATCCCATGCCCCAGGCAAGGAGATTGCCGCCAAAAATGTCGAGGACCACTCCGATGCCCAGGGGGCCGAGAAAGGCCGCACCGAAACCGAGGGTTGAATGAACTGCCAGGGTGGTGCCTCGCAACCCCGCTGGCGCAGCCGCCACGGCTCCGGCTGTCAGTGAAGCTGAATCGCCAGTAACTGTTATTCCGTAAAGAATCACCAGAAGCACAACCAGCAGATATGGAAAGGTCGCGGTAAAGCCGAGCATTGCCCCAAGCCCGGCCGATCCGATCATCACGATCGTCACCACCCTCCTTCGGCCGAACTTTCGGGACAGTTCGTTGCCACCGATGCTGGCCGGTAGCCCGATTAAGCCGACAAGAAACGCGATCTGGGTGGGGCTCCATGTGAAAGCGTCAGCCGGTTGCATTTGGATGCTAAAGACCAGAAACGCTACTATCCAGGAGCGGAAGGAAAAAAGCTCCCACATGTGGGCGGCATAACTCAGGATATAGGCCATCGCCTGTCGCGATCTGAAGACAACTTTGAAATTCGAAAAAAGTGTCCCCCTCTCTCCTCTACGCACCCGGCCGGCCGGGACATACAGCACCACTATCGCCAAGGAGATAGCGGTACTAACGGCTGATGCAGCAAAAGCCCAACGCCAGCCGGCAATCGCATTAATCTCACCGGACAGAAGATACGACAGACTGACCCCGATACTGAAACTGGCGGTGTAAAAGGAGACGAAACGGGACTGGAACGTACCTTCCGTGTTGTCACTGACCACCTTAAGCCCCGGCATATAGATCGCGGCCAGGCTAATGCCGGCCAGAAACCGCAGTGCCAGGGCCGACCAGAATCCCCTGGCCAGGAGTGCATAGCCGATGGCCGTGACAACACCGAAGATTGTACCGAGGCCCATGATCTTCCGGGCATCCATCCGGTCAGTTATGCTGACCAAAAGCGGTACCAGGACCATATATCCAGCGTAGTAGGCGGCGCTGATCCACCCGGCTGCGGTGTGGCTCAATCGCCATTCGTCCTGGAAGGTCGGCAATAAAGCGGAAAAATTGGCGATCGAAGCCATGCCAAGAATTTCCGCCAAACAGACGAAAAAGGTCAGCTGATAGGCTGAGGTTTGTCTCATGAGATACCCTTTAATTTAATTAGGATGGGCACTACCTACCCGGAATCTGCTCTTTATCAGGAACTATGACTCTTGGAAACTGAAAATTACCCGTTTGTTCTCTTGAATTCAGTTTGGCCGTCAAATCTGGTGGAGAGATTTCCCTATTGAGTCTGCGAGACCTTTGAAAAGTGTTTCCCGCTGTCAGCGGGATTCAAGATCAAGGCGCGTGAGGATTCTAACCGCAGGAATATAAGGAGCAGGATAACCGATGAGTAATGCTGCAGCTGGGATAAGGAGACATGAGGTCCTTGACTATTCTGTAAAATCAAGTCAAACTGTGGGCAAAGGCATGGCTATTTGCGACCTTGTTCGGTACGCGAAATCCGATGAAACCGGGCATTCTTATCTGAGGCAATGTCCGTGAAAGGAGGGCACATGAAAAGGGCGGCCATCATATCCTTTTTGTTCTTCTTCTCGGCCACAGGAGGTTGGGCAAAAGAATCTCCGGTCAGCGAGGACACGGAGGCCTGTTTGGAGTGCCATTCCATGGTCTCCCCGGGGATCCCCGAGGACTGGAAAGAAAGCCGTATGGCCAGGGTCACGCCGGCTCAGGCCATGACAAAACCCCAAATGGAACGCCGGATTTCCGCTGATAAGATACCAGGTTCCTTGAGCAGTGTTGTTGTGGGATGTGCAGAATGCCATACACTGAATTCCCAGAACCACGAAGATACCTTTGATCATAATGGGTACAGGGTCCATGTGGTGGTAACCCCGGAGGATTGCGCGATCTGCCATCCAGTGGAAAGAAAAGAATACGACCAGAACCTGATGGCCCATGCGTACGGAAATCTCAAGCACAACGCGGTCTATCAGGCCCTGGTGGACTCGGTGAATGACAATCCATCCTTTTTAAAAGGGAGCGTAACCTACAGCCATGCAAATGAAGAGACAGAAGCAGAGTCCTGTCTCTTCTGTCACGGCACCCGAGTGAAGAGGACCGGAACCGTGAAGAGGGGAACGGATTTCGGTGACATGTCCTTTCCCGTTCTCTCCGGGTGGCCCAACCAGGGGGTGGGAAGAATCAATCCTGATGGATCAAAAGGCTCCTGTACCGCCTGCCACCCGCGGCACCAATTTGATATCGGCATGGCCAGAAAGCCCTATACCTGTTCTGAATGCCACAAGGGCCCTGATGTTCCGGCCTATCCCGTCTATTCCGTAAGTAAGCACGGGAACATCTTTGCTTCTCTCGGTAAGCCCCCATCCTGGGATTTTGAAGCGGTTCCCTGGACCGTGGGCAAGGACTTTACAGCCCCCACCTGTGCCGCCTGCCACGTGAGCCTCCTGGTTTCAAAGGATGGTACGTCGGTGGCAAGAAGAACCCACCGCATGAATGATCGTCTTTACCAGCGCTTATTCGGATTGATCTATGCGCATCCCCATCCCGTTTCACCCGACACCACGGTTATTCGAAATGGGGCCGGGCTTTCCCTGCCAACAGAGCTTACCGGTGAGCCTGTATCCAGGTATCTCATTGACGGGGATGAGCAGAAAAGAAGAAAAGACAGAATGCAGAAGGTTTGCCTTGCCTGCCACAGTAACGGATGGGTTCAAAGGCATTTCGACCGGTTTGAAAACACTCTTCAAACGACCCATGCCACGACCCTGACCGCCACCAGGATTCTGCTTTCTGCGTGGGATGCAGGGATCGCGCGGGGACCTGCTCAGAAGGACAGCATGTTCAATGAAACCATCGAAAAGATGTGGGTAGAACAGTGGCTGTTCTATGCCAATTCCACCCGCTTTGCTTCGGCCATGGCAGGGGCTGACTATGGCGTCTTTGAAAACGGTCGATGGTATCTTAAAAAGAACATTCAAGAGATGTTGGATTGGACCCGTCTTCACCAGCGCAAATAGGCCCATCAACAGGATTGCCTAAATCCACAATATCTGCTATATGAATGGGGCAACCCCTGCTATTTTTTCTCCAGATGCTGATAACTAAATTCCTTTCAAGGAGGCAACCGGCCATGCCGATCTATGAATATGCGTGCCGAAGGTGCAAAGGGGAGTTTCAAACCCTGATCATGAAAGCGGAGGACGAAGATACCCTTCTCTGCCCCCACTGTGGAGGCCGTAACCTGAGCAGGCTGATTTCCAGGGTCGCCTATCACCAGTCTGAAAGGGATCGTCTTAACAGCTACGATCCAAACGCTCGCCCCAGTGATAGTTTTTATAAGGACAGTAGAAATATCGGTCTTCAGGCCAAAAAGCGTGCACAGGAGATGGGGGTGGATCTGGGAAGCGGCTTCGAGGCAAAATTGGAGAAATTGAGGACCGATCCGGGCTCTGTTCTGAAAGACAGCGACTGAAAAACCGGGCCCGCACGAATTGCGAATTCACCCATTGAAGAAGAGACCCCTATGGCAATAGAAGGAGATGTTATCCTGATCTACCATCAGGAACGACCCAACGTTTTTGCACGCGTAGAGCATATTGAGCCCGATATTAAAAAGGACTGGTATCATATTACCCTGTTACTCCTCACCATCCCCACGCGAACCGTCACATGGATACTCAGAGGATCGTATATTGAGGGCGAGACATTTACCATGGGCGGGGAATCAATGAGATTGGAGCTGGTAAAAAAAACGACCGTCAGGGAAGATGCGCCGTCTCCCGGGCCGTCTGACGGGAAGAAGGAATCTAACAAAAGAGGGACGGTCATCCCTTTCAAGAAACCTTAAGCATATGGCGTAACCATTTAAGTTTATTTGTAAAACATCTGAATACAAATTTAGTTGACCCGGCAAAAGAAAATGGAGGCTCATCAGGTATCATTCAATGAAAAAAACTCGAACGGTTGTTATCCGTCTGATCCTTTCCGGCATATTTGCCTTTGTTATTTCCCGCCTTTTCTTTGATGATATGTCGGCGTCAAAGGTCCTCGGGTTAGGTGTGGTCTTATTCGGTTTCGCCTACCTATTCGAGTATGTGAGGAACAGAAACAAGGAAGGAGGCGCGTAATGGAACCAACGAAGTATGTGTACTCGTTCAACGTAGGTGACGGCAAAAACAAGAAGCTCCTTGGGGGTAAGGGTGCCAACCTCTGTGAAATGACACAGATCGGCCTTCCCGTACCGCCGGGGTTTGTGATCACCACCCAGGCCTGCCTGGCATATCTGGATCAAAAGAAAAAAGGCCTTCAACCGGAGGTGGCGAAAGAGATCCGTGCCGCCATGGCACAGTTGGAGAAGGAGACCGGAAAGGGGTTCGGGGACCCTGGAAACCCCCTCCTGGTATCTGTCAGATCCGGTGCCGCCATGTCCATGCCCGGCATGATGGACACCATCCTTAACCTCGGCCTCAACGACGAGACGGTCGCCGGTCTTATCCGTCTTACCGGAGATGAGCGGTTTGTGTACGATCTCTATCGGAGACTGATACAGCTCTTCGGCTCAGTGGCGTTCGACATAAACGATGAGCACTTCAATCGTATCTTCAATGAGCTGAAAAAGAAACAGGGTGTGCAGGAAGACGTACAACTGGATGCCGGGTCCCTCAAGGCAGCGTGCAGCGGATTTCTAGACCTTTTCAGGGAAAAGACCGGCACCCCCTTTCCCCAGGACCCGTATGTGCAGCTCAACCTGGCCGTGGAATCGGTCTTCAAGTCGTGGATGGGAAAACGGGCGGTTGATTACAGGAAAGAATTCAAGATCACCAAAGAGATGGCCAATGGCACGGCCGTCAATATCTGTACCATGGTCTTTGGAAACATGGGAAACGACAGCGCCACCGGCGTTGCCTTTACGAGGGATCCGGCCACGGGCGAAAACCGGTTTTTCGGAGAGTATATGATCAATGCCCAGGGCGAAGATGTGGTGGCCGGCATCCGCACTCCCAAACCGATCCGCGATCTCAGGCGAGACATGCCGGAACTCTACCCGGAATTAGAGAAGCTGAGGCACACCCTGGAAGACCACTATCGCGAGGTCCAGGATCTCGAGTTCACCATCGAAAAAGACAAGCTCTATTGCCTCCAGACCCGGAACGCCAAGATGAATGCATCGGCCTTCATCAAGACCTCTGTCGATATGGTCAACGAGGGCCTCATTTCTGAAGAAGAGGCCCTGCTGAGGATCCAGCCGGACATGCTGGAGCAGCTCCTCCATCCCCGTCTGGATCCGGATGCCAGGGTTGACGTCCTGGCCCATGGACTGCCGGCATCCCCGGGGGCCGCATCCGGCAAGATGGTCTTTGATGCGGACAGGGCCGAAAGTAAGGCAAAATTGGGTGAAAAGGTGATCCTGGTAAGAGAGGAGACCAAGCCCGACGATATTCATGGTTTTTTTGCTGCTCAGGGGATTCTCACCAGCAGGGGCGGCAAGACATCTCATGCGGCAGTGGTTGCGAGGAGCATGGGAAAGCCGTGCGTTTCCGGATGCGAGGCTATTGTCATCAATGACCTCAACAGGGAGGCGGTCATCTCAGGGGTCACACTCAGGGAAGGTGACGTGATCACCATCGACGGGACCACGGGTAACGTTTACCTTGACAAGGTGCCGACGATCGAACCGGAATTTGTTGAAGACCTGTTGGTTATGCTGGAATGGGCCGACGAGATCAGCGAGCTCCAGATCATGGCCAACGCAGACACCCCTGAGGCGGTTTCAAAGGCCAAGAAGTACGGGGCCGTGGGGATCGGACTCTGCAGGACAGAAAGGATGTTCAACCAGCCGGAGCGGTTGCCGGTGGTCCAGGAGATGATCCTGGCAGACACCACCAAAGAGAGGGAGGCCGCCCTGGACCGCCTCCTCCCATTTCAGAAAGAAGACTTCAAGGAGATATTCCGGCTCATGGACGGCGACCCGGTCACCATACGCCTGCTGGACCCGCCCATACACGAATTTCTCCCTTCTGCTGAAGAGCTTTCAGACGAGATTAACAAACTCAGGGAGTTGAAACAGACCGTGGACGGCATGGCCGTCCTGCCGGATACCCTGAAAATGCTCGATCCCGAACTGAATGATCGCTATGCCGTCAATCTGGAGATCATCATCAAGGGGCTGGAAGAACTCAAGGCCAAGCATCTGGCCGGCCCCATGATCGAGTCCAAGGAGATCATGCTCAAAAAGGTGAAGGCCCTGGCCGAGATCAACCCGATGTTGGGTCATCGGGGGGTACGGCTCGGGATCACCTATCCTGAAATCTATGCCATGCAGATAAGGGCCGTACTCGAGGCCGCGGCTGAACATATCAAGGAAGGCGGGCAGGTCTCTCCCGAAATCATGATCCCCCAGGTATGCACGTTGGAGGAATTGAAATAGGTCCACCGCTACGTGACCCAGATAAACAGCGACGTGGAGAAAAAGTATAAGATCAAAATCCCATACAAATTCGGGACCATGGTGGAAGTGGTAAGGGCCTGCATGCGGGCGGGAAGAATTGCGGAACTGGCTGAATTCATATCATTCGGGACAAACGACCTTACCCAGGCAACCTTTTCTTTTTCCAGGGAAGACGCTGAGAACAAATTCCTCCCCTTGTATGAAGAACGGGGGATACTGCAGCACAATCCCTTTGATGTCCTGGATATCAAGGGGGTCGGCAGGCTCATGAGGATCACCATCGAGTGGGCGCGCAAGACAAAGCCGGATCTGAAGGTCGGGATCTGCGGCGAGCAGGGGGGGCACCCGGAATCCATCCGGTTCTGTCACCACATCAACATGACCTATGTCTCCTGCTCACCGCCCAGGGTCCCCATTGCCAGACTGGCCGCGGCCCATGCCAAGCTCAAGGAGAAGGAATACGTGTTGGATTGACCGCCGATGAGGGTCAATGGCGGATGAATGGGAACGACCATGCCCCGCACCCGCCACCTTTCAAGGCCTGGTGATAAACGATCAAGGATCCAGATATGCCGGACAACAAGCCCCGAACCCTCTCTCTGAACCGTGAGGATCATGTCTCGGTTGCACTGACAGACCTCGCGCCCGGAGATGCGATTCATAGGGGTACGGTGGTCTGCAGGGACCCGATTCCTGCCGGCCACAAGGTCGCCGTAACCAGGATAAGGGCACAGGCGCCGGTCAGGAAATACGGCCAGATCATCGGGTTCGCCGCCAAAGACATAGAACCGGGAGACCATGTCCATACCCATAACCTGGTGATGGGCGATTTTTTCAGAGATCACGCCATCGGCCGGGACGTCCGCCCCCCCCATATGCTGCCGAAAGCCTCCCGGGCCTCTTTTCGCGGGATCAGGCGCAAGGACAGAGGGGTGGGGACGCGGAACACCATCGGGGTGTTGTCCACGGTCAACTGCTCTGCAAGCGTGGCCCGTCTGATAGCCGACGCCTTCACAAAAGAAATCATGGCGGAATCTCCCCACGTGGATGCCGTGTTCCCGCTGACGCACGGGACCGGCTGTGCCATGATCCCCGGAGGCGAAGGCTTCTGTCTGCTCCAGCGTGCCCTGGCTGGTTACGTGCACAACCCCAATGTTGCCGGGGTCCTGCTTGTGGGTCTGGGGTGCGAAGTGAACTCCATCACCTCTTTTATGCAAAACATGGATCTGGAACAGGGGCCCATGTTCCAGGCCGTCAATATCCAGGAATCGGGAGGGACCAGGGAAACCGTACGCCGGGGCGTCACGGTTGTAAAGGAGATGCTGGCAACGGCCAACCGGGTAAAACGGGTGCCGGTCCAGGCGAGTCACATCACACTCGGCCTGGAATGTGGCGGATCCGATGCCTTCTCCGGCATCTCAGCCAACCCCGCCTTAGGGGTCGCCGTGGACATCCTGGTCTCCCATGGCGGAACCGCCATTTTGAGCGAGACCCCTGAGATCTACGGGGCCGAACACCTGCTGACCCGAAGGGCCATCAGCCGTCGGGTGGGAGAGAAACTGCTGGACCGCATCCGGTGGTGGGAAGACTACACCCGCCGTCTGGGAGGAGAAATCAACAATAATCCCACCCCCGGCAACCAGGCCGGGGGGATTACGACCATCCTTGAGAAGTCCTTGGGGGCCTCGGCAAAAGGGGGAACAACCAATCTGATGGAGGTTTATGGATATGCGGAACCGGTCTCTGCCAGGGGCCTGGTCTTTATGGACACCCCAGGCTATGACCCGGTGTCTGTTACGGGAATGGTGGCAGGAGGGGCCAACGTGCTCTGTTTCACCACCGGTCGCGGATCGGTCTCCGGGTTCAGACCCGTGCCGACCATCAAGTTGGCCTCAAATACAGAGATGTACCGATCACTCATGGACGACATGGACATCAACTGCGGTCTGATCTTGGACGGCAAGGCAAGCGTCGATGAAATGGGAGTAGAGATATTTCGCCGAATCCTGGATATTGCATCCGGCGAAACAACCCGGAGCGAGCGTCTCGGTCTTGGCGACAATGAATTTGTTCCCTGGCACATCGGCCCGGTGATGTAAGGGCTCACTCAAAAATAACTGGGAGCGGCTTTCCTTCATCTGCGGACGAGCGTGGCCTGACATGCGCAACCCTTGTTACAGATGGACGATCTCCACGTTTCCCCATGTATCGGCCAGATATTCGGCCACGAGGCGACGATGGCAGTGGTCGGGCCTGTCCTCACTGCACAGAAGACACGCACCGTCAAACAGGTCTCTGGAAATCGTTTCCCCGGGTCTTCTCTCCTGTAACAGCCGTTGGAAATCCCTCTCATAAACCGACCACTCCCCCTTTTTCCTCTTGAAATTGTCCATGATCTCCTTTGTGGGGGCCAGCTCCGGGAGGTGGGTATAATCGATCTTGCACAGGGCCTTCAGGAAATAGCGAAGGTCATCCCGCTTGGCAAAACCTGCAAGCTGTGACACATTGTTGAGCCGTATGTCAATCACGCGTTTGACGCCGGCCTTTGACAGTCTTGTAAAAAATGCCTCTGCCGATTTCCGTGTAAACCCTATGGTAAACAGCCGTATCTTGTTCATGATGTTTCCTTTCTGGGCTCTGTCGAGGCCTTTCCCTCCCTTTGGACAAAGGCGATCCTGTCCCACTGAATATCATATACCCCCGCTCAACCATTGCTTCTGGCGTGATGGGCAGGTCATTCATGAAGTTTTCTTCCCCTGCTGATATGTTGGGAGTTCAGGCCTTCCCGCCGATGCCTTTGAGCTCGGGAAATGCTTCATGCCCGTTTGGGGTTTCACAACGCATCCTGCAGTTCGGGTTCGGTCAGGCGTTGGCAGGCGGGCGAAAGCCTTTTATTTGACCACGGGATATTGAGCAATTACGATGGGGCCTCACTTCCATGGTTTCGAGATAAAGAAGATGATAAGGCCGAATATTTCCAGGCGGCCGAGGAGCATATCGGCCGTCAGGATAAATTTTCCTGCACCCGGAATCTCACTGAAATTGCTCATGGAACCCACCAGTCCAAAGCCCGGGCCCACATTTCCCATGGTGGCGGCAGAGCCGCTGAAGGCCGTGAGACCGTCCACGCCAAGAGAGGAGAGGAGGATGCTTGAAATGAAAACAACCGCCAGATAGAGCACGATATAGAGCAGATTCATCTCCAACACATCATCACTGATCGGAACATGATCGATTTTCGGGGTAATTACGGCCCGGGGATGTTGGACGCTCTTGATCCTCTTCCCGATCGCCTTCCAGAAAAAGACGATCCGATCCACCTTGATTCCCCCTGAAGTCGATCCGGCGCATGCACATTGCAGCGTGAAAAAGATCAACAGCAGCATTGCCAACGGCGGCCACAGGGAGGAATCGGCGGTGGCAAACCCGGTTGACGTCCCCAGAGAGATGATCTGGAAACTGGCATAGCGGAGGGCATCTGACCAGCTCTCATAAGGATTTCCGTGAATATTGATTGTCGCGATCAGCGTGCCGATCAGGAGGGCTCCCACATAATACCTGACAACGGTCGATCTGAAAAGATCAGCCGATCCTCCCGAGATCGCCACAAAAATGAGCGCGAAATGGACGCCGGAGAGAACCATGAATATCATGGTCACGATCTCGATGGAAACACTATGGTAATAGGCGATGCTCAGGTTCTTTGTGGAGAAGCCACCGGTCGCAATCGTTGCAAAGGCGTGAGTTACGGCATCAAAAAGATTCATGCCGCATATCAGAAGGGAAACGGTTTCAAGTGCGGTCAGCCCGACATAGACCACCAGCAGGACCTGCAAGGCCTTTCGGGTCCGATATTTAAAATTGTCCATGGCAACCGGGGACATCTCTGTCCGGTACAGGATCATTCCGGCCCGTCCCATGGAAGGCAGCACTGATAGCACAAATATGATGATGCCGCTCCCACCGATCCAGTGGGTCGCCGCGCGCCAGAACAGGAGCCCGCGGGGAACGGCCTCCACATTGGTCAGGATGGTGGAGCCCGTGGTCGTATACCCGGAGACACTCTCAAACCAGGCATTGGCCAGGGTGAATTCGCCGCCCCAGAGGACATAAGGCATCAGACCTGCCAGACAGGAGAGCAACCAGCTCACAACAACGATAAACAGCCCTTCCTTGTTGGTGATGGTTGTGGTCGGGGGGACAAAGATCATCGGGAAAACGCCGAAAAGCGCTGAAATTATTCCGCCGTAAAGGAGTGGAAAAAAGCCGGAGTCCGAGTAGAAAGCGGACAGCATAGAGGAGACAAGCATAAACAGTGCATTGAAAAGAAGGACGAATCCCACATATCGGAGTACGATGTGAGGTCTCATGACCGCTTCTCACCCGATCGGATCCTGGCCGCCAACTGTCTGATGGAAGCGGCGAGATCAGACAATTCATCCCTGGTTTCAATGTCGACGTCAAAGGCGTCTCCGGTTTCCATAACATGATGAATGCCTTTTGTTATTCTGATAATAGGGCTCACCATGTAAAAATTGATGAAGTAGTTGAATATCAGTGTAAAGATGAGGGCGGAGAGGATAGCCACGATGCCCGGCATGGTGGAACGATGCGCCCGGTTCTTGAGTTCTGAAGCGGTCCTGTACATGGTCTGGTGATTTAACATGATGAGTTTTTCGATCGTATCCTTGAGTTCCAGGAATGCCTTATGATTCTCCTCAAAATACCACGTCAGATTCCCCTCGTATTTCGTACCCACAATCGGCTTTAACCACAACTTTTTGTAGGCCGCATATTGCTTCTCCAGGGTCTGGATGTAGTCCTGTTCGCCGGGAATGGTCACATTGCTCCCGGCAATTTGCATCCCCTGCTGAAACAACGTGTCCGCTGATTCAATGATGGACCGGCCCTGGTCCCATTTGCCGGAAAGCAATAACAGGATGGCGCTGTCCTCTCTTTCCAGCGCTTCCATCATCATCTTCCCGGCATTAATGCTCTTGTAGTTATCATCCAGGAGCGCTTGGGCAGAGCTCCCCACTGTCCTCAGTTCATAGATGGACCATATGCCTGCTATCAGCAGCATCATGGTGAGAATCAAGAATCCGGATAAGATTTTCATTCTCAAGCCCATTTGTTCACCTCCAATCGATACCTGCGTCGAATACGATTGATCTGATCCTGCCCCAGTTCAATGGCCCTTTTAACGCATGCCATCGCACGCCTCCATGGTATGCATGTCGTATGGCTGTTTAATATGGCCTGATAATATGAAGCAAGGGGTTATTTATCAAG
>CAZACO010000022.1:0-3655 GCA_964483185.1 uncultured Desulfobacteraceae bacterium | reverse complement strand
CATTGTTTCACCGGGCTGATTTTCTGCTTACGTAATAGAGCCGAAGGATTTTCAGCTCTTCATAATCCACCTTCCCGTCAAGCGCATCAAAAACAGGCCCCAACCGCTCAATTCCGGACGCCTCAAACCTGTCCAAAATGAATCCCTTTTGTTCCGGGGAGACGGTCGAAAGGGAAAGGAATTCATCGGATTCGACGATATGGTGTCCCTCCTGGAAATAATTGAACAGATGATTCAGTACCGTATCCCGCTTGATGTTGAAATCCCCCATGATCCTGCTGACAGTCTGGCCGGAATTAAAAAGTTCCCCAACGAGTACATGTCGCCGCTTCCCGATTGTCGGAGAAATCTCCGGTGGCTTTTCCCTGATTGGTTTAGGGTGCTCCTCGATCTGATGGCTTCTGCAATATTCCCGGATGATATCCAAAAACAGAGGGCCGTATTTTTCCTGCTTGACCGCCCCGACCCCGTGAATATCCATCAGGCTGATCTCGTTTTGCGGGAAAAAGGTAGCCATTTCTATCAGTGTCCTGTCAGAGAAGATCACATAGGGGGGAACCCCGGCCCTGTCGGCCAGGCGCTTGCGCTCCTTTCTAAGGATCTCAAACAGGGTCCTGTCATAGGGCCTTTCCCCGGCTTTTTTCGCATCCCTATCCATTCCCTTCTCTTCAAGCCTCCCCAAGACCTTTTCTTCGCCCCTGAGGACATGCCATCCCTTTTCCGTCAGGCTCAGGCCCCCGAACTCCATGTCCTGAACGAGTAGCCTTTTTTGGATAAACTGGCGTGAGAGATGAAACCACTCCTTTTTTGAATGTTCTTCGCCGATCCCGTAGGTAGAGAGATGCTGATGCCCGAACTTAAGCACCTTCTTGGCCTCTGATCCGCGCAGGACATCGATGATATGGCCGGCCCCGAACCTCTCTCCGGTCCGCTTGACGCAGGACAGGAATTTCTGCGCCTCGATGGTAATATCCTTCAGGTCCTTTTCTTCGGTCAGGCAGTTATCGCACGCACCGCAGTTCTCTCTGGAATAGGCCTCTCCAAAATAGTTCAGAAGGGGAATGCGCCGGCAGTCTTCCGTTTCTATGAATCCCAGAAATGCATTCAGGTGGATGTTGGCCACCCGCTGCTCATGCGCCTCTTTCATATCGATGAAGTGCTTGATCTTCTGGATATCGCCGTAGCTGAACAGGAGCAGGCAGTGGGCCGGAAGGCCGTCACGCCCTGCCCTGCCGATCTCCTGGTAATAGCCCTCCATATTTTTGGGCAGATCGTAGTGGACCACAAAACGCACATTCGGCTTGTCGATCCCCATGCCGAAGGCGATAGTGGCCACCATGATCTGGACATCATCTCTGATGAAGAGATCCTGGTTCTGGCTCCGGGCCCTGTCCGACATGCCCGCATGATAGGGCCTCACCGAAAAACCCCTCCTTTGAAGTGCCTCATAAAGCTCATCCACCTGCCGGCGGGAGAAGCAGTAGATAATCCCCGATTGTCCCGGAAACCCTTCGATGAATTCGACGGTCTGGACAAACGGGTCATGTTTGGGGACCACCCGGATAAAGAGGTTCTCTCTATCAAAGCTGGCAATAAATTGGTCTGAGGCCTTGAATCCGAGACTGGCCTTGATGTCTTCACGCACCCGCGGTGTGGCAGTGGCCGTCAGCGCCATACACACCGCATCCGGGAAGCGGCCTCTGGCCTCGGCAATCTGACGGTATTCAGGTCGGAAGTCGTGGCCCCACTCCGAAATGCAGTGGGCCTCATCAATGGTGAGGCAGTCCACTTGCAGTGAAGAGAGGAGGGTCAGCATATTCCCCTTCAAGAGGGCCTCCGGTGCCATATAGAGGAGTTTGATGGCCCCCTTTTTCACGGCCTTTACATTGCGGCGGTATTCCTCAACACTCAGTGAGCTGTTCAAGAATGTGGCGGGCGCCCCTGTCTCAACCAATTGTTCCACCTGGTCCTTCATCAGCGAGATCAGAGGGGAGACGACGATGGTCAGTCCCGGAAACATGAGCGCGGGTATCTGGTAGCACAACGACTTGCCGCCGCCGGTCGGCATGATGACGAGGGTGTCATGCTTCTTCAACACGTTCTCAATGATATCCGCCTGAAGGGGCCGGAATTCATCGTAACCGAATATCTTTTTTAGAATATTCGCGGCGTTATCAACCATGGAAACTCATCCCTCGGCTTTTACGGCACTCCCAGTGCCAAGATATGTATCATCTTAATATTCAGAGGATAAAACCCTTACGGGTAAATTCCTTATTCGGAGTTCAGGCGTAAGCCTTTTACCAAAGGGATCTTCAGCAATTACCAGGGTATTCTTCGTCTTCGACTGCAATCTACAGCAAGACCGCTTCTATCGTCAAACCCGGACCATCTCGTCACTGGGTCCCCACATATACAGGCCTGAACGTATCTTCATCCATTTGAAGCGCATCGTCAATGGCTGCAAGCATCCTGTCCCGGTCCCGGGGCATGGTGCCGTGGATATCCACATAATTGGTGTAATGGTCGCTGCTGATCCGGGAGGTCACCTCCAGGTTTCGTATGATCTCCCCTGTTTCTCGAAGGGCCTCGTGGGGGGAGAGGACCTGAAACCGACCTTTTCGGATCTGATGAAGAAGGAGCGTGTTGACCTTCGGGAGAAAGGTACGGATCCTGATGAACTGTGGGTTGATGGCGTTCAAGGCCCGTGCGGTATTTAGGGCGTGCGCATGGGTCCTTTCCTTTCCGCCGATCCCGATCATGATATATTCACTCAGTTCGATCCCTGCTTTTCGAACCCACAGACCGGCCTCGATCTGCTCCTCTGAGTCGGTCCCCTTTTTGATTCCCTGAAGGACCCGATCGTCACCGCTCTCAAGGCCCACATGGATGCGCGTCAGGCCGGCATGTTTCAATTTTATGAGGTCGGCCAGGCCTTTTCTGTGGATATACGGTGATGACCCGTAGACAGTCACCCTCTCAAGATGGGGGAAGAGGGCGCGTGCATGGGCGCAGATGGCGGCCAGATCGTTTGTGGGCATGGCGATGGTATTGCCCGCCGGGAAAAAGATCGTTCGGATGCCCGGCCCGTATTGCCCTCTTGCCTCGTCCAGGTCTCTCTTGATCTCATGGACGGGACGCACCCTGAATGGCGGACCTTTCTTGTAGACCATGCAGAAGGCGCACTTGTTGTGGGGACAGCCGACCGTTGCCTGGACAAGAAGGCTGTCCGCCTCGCTCGGGGGCCGATATATGGGACCTTCATAGTGCATGCGATGTTGGGGGCCCTACTCTGCCAAGACCTTTCGTGTAAGTTTACGGTACTTGATTCGATGGGGCTGTGCGGCGGCTTCGCCGAGTCTTGCCTTTTTATCGGCTTCGTATTCCGTGTAATTGCCATCGAACCAGAACACTTTGCTGTCCCCCTCAAAGGCCAGGATATGGGTCGCGATCCTGTCCAGAAACCAGCGATCGTGGCTGATGATGACGGCACAGCCCCCGAAGTTCTCAAGGGCCTCTTCCAGTGCCCGCAACGTATTTACATCGAGGTCATTGGTCGGCTCATCCAGTAAAAGGACATTGGCCCCTTCCTTCAATATGCGGGCGAGATGCACGCGGTTCCTCTCCCCTCCTGAAAGGTTTCCCACCTTTTTTT
>CAZACO010000021.1:0-15791 GCA_964483185.1 uncultured Desulfobacteraceae bacterium | reverse complement strand
TCTGCAACTCCTGCCTCAATCCCCTGGACGTTCAGACCGCCCGGGCGGCCAAATGTGAGGCCTTGGGGACATCCATCAGCAAATAAATAACTCCTTTAACATTCAGGAATTACAGACGAAAACAGAGCGTTTCAGGGGCATGGTGTAAGGGGCAAGGATTTTTTATCGGAGCAAATCCAATGCAGTTACAGGACGTTGAAAAACTGATCCGGAACGGCGAGTCTGAGACTGGATAAGAATACGAGAATACGGGATATTGTCACTTCGTTACCTTTTGGGACTAAAGGATGCTCGTGACGTATTGACCTTGTTGTTTCTCTCTCACCGTAAAAAAGACCGGCTACAGGTCTTTTAGGCTGACGAACGAAAAAATGATTAAAAATGACCAGGAATATGAAGTAACATTGGAAAGAATCAAGCATCTTCAGAAACAAGTGGCGAATTTGCGAAAGACTGAAACGAATTCGGCTAATTATCGGTTGGCCGCCAGCGGTTTTTTAGCGGAGATTGATCGTATGAATTTGGATATCAGGGACTTCTTATCGTCGCATCCAAGTGAACTTACTCGAATTGCCGGAACAGCTTGAAATGCCACTGGATATGAACAAGCGGCCCATAGCTTTTGACTTTGCGGTTAAGTTTAAGCTATGTAGATTAACAAAAACCTGTATTCACCGCAGAGACCCCAGAGGACGCAGAGATAATGGACGGGAATGGGGGACGTTGGCATCTTATGAACTTATTCATTCGATGTAATGGTGTTTTCGCTATACGGATGGACGGGTGGTGATGCTGAAACCGACGGAAGCGCCGGCTTGGTGCACAGGTGGAAGTGGGAGAGGGGGGCGACACTGTCAGGTGGTGGAGGGGGATTTCGAGATATGGGATTTTGGGATCTGGCGTGTCGAGGGATTTATCTCTGCTGGTTGGGAAGAGGTAGATGCTTGCTTGGGGATGTTCCCGGTCGGGAAGATTTTGGGCAAAGTGGAGCAGGGAGCGTAGGTCGATCACCGGACAGAATGCATGGGGTCTTATGAAATTCGAAATCACCAACCACGCACAGAAAGAAATGGACCGCAGGGCGATACCCGTTGATGCTGTCGAGGCCATTATGCAGCAACCAGGCCAGATCGTTGAAGAATACGGGAACAAGAGGGCATACCAGTCGATCATGGATTTGGGGACAGGGAAGCTTTATCTTGTAAGAGTGATTGTGGATGATACGGTAAGTATTGGAGGCAGTCATGAGAATAACCTATGACGCTGGGGTTGATGTCCTGCGCATTCTTTTCAGCAACGCAGCGATTGAGGAAAGCGATGAAGAGAAGCCGGGCATCATCCTGGATTTCGACAAGAGCGGAAATATCGTGGGAATGGAAATACTGGACGCATCCAAACGGATGGAAAACCCGAGGGCAGTGGAATACGCCGTTGCTGGATAATAAGAAGGTAAGAGTGCACCACGATGCTGAGCCAAATATCTTTTGTTCACCGAAAAGGGACAAAAGCTCTTGCCGAAGAAACAGATGACGAAGTTTTTGTTCGCTTTGCGCAGGACACCCGAAAAGTGATCCGTGTTGAATTTTCAAAAAGGGATCACTAATGTTTTTGGGCAGGAGATGAAATCCCTTCCCTTATTCCGAATCCATGTCAAACTGTGAAAAAGACCCCAGCCTGGCGGATGCCGGTCGGGGAGAGTAGGTCTTTGGCTGGGTCCCTTCCTTGAACGATTGAAATACGGTCTTCTCGGAATGCCGGCCGGCCAAGAGACCTGTCTTTGTATCGATCTTGGCAAAGACAACGCCATCAGGGGCCTTGAAATCTTTGACCGGTTCTCCCTGGAGCACACCTGACATGAAGTCGAGCCATATGGGGCTTGCCGCCCTTGAACCGGTCTCTCCGTCACCCATCTCTCGTGGATCGTCATACCCGACCCAGACACCGGTGACGAGGCCCGGCGTATATCCCAAAAACCAGGCATCCCTGAGATCGTTGGTGGTCCCGGTTTTCCCGGCGGCCGGTCGCTTGAGGGCCCTGATTCTCCAGCCCGTCCCTTCGGTGATAACGGCCCTCAAGAGATCGGTCATCACAAACGCCGTCTCCTTTGAAATGACCTGATCGGTTTCAGTCTGGTTCTCTTCAATGACATGCCCGTTCCGGTCCACCACCCGCTTGACGAAGATCGGCTTCACCAACATTCCGCCGTTGGCAAACACGGTGTAGGCCCGGGTGATTTCCATCAGAGAGACCCCGGAAGAACCGAGGGCCAGGGAGAGGTCGGACGTCAGTTCAGACACGATGCCCATATTCCGTGCGTATTCTATGGCGTAGTCGATTCCGATCTTCTTGAGTATTTTCACCGTAATGACGTTTCTTGATTTTGCAAGGCCGGTCCTGAGCAATGTGGGACCGTAAAATTTCTCCTTGTAGTTCCTGGGCTTCCACGCCTCCCCTTCCGGGTTTCTCTCAGATACATACGGCGCATCCATAATGATGGTTGCCGGCGTCATTCCTTTGTCGAGGGCCGCTGCATAGATCAGCGGTTTGAAGGCGGATCCGGGCTGCCGCCGGGCCTGAATCGCCCGGTTAAACTGACTGGCGCCGAAGTCCCGGCCGCCCACCATGGCATTGACCTCCCCGGTTTCGGCCGCCATACAGACAAGCGCCCCCTGGACAACAGGGACCTGCTCCAAAGAAACATCCCAGGAAAAATCTTCCGGCCGACCAGGTTCCGGTTCTCCTTTTCCGGTCTTGGGGTCGGGCAGCGTCCCGGCATATTTCCTTAAGATGCGAACAAGGACAACGTCCCCCGGGCTCAACACGTGCGAGGGTTTTCTAACCCTGGCGGCGTAATAGGGGATCTCCTTGTTGGGTTTTCTGGCCCACTTCATCTCTGTGAGCGGAAGGCGGGCCGTCTCTTCCCCGAGCTGGATGGTCACCTCCTTTTTTTCATCATCCACCTTCGCCACAAGGCCCTGGACCACTGCGCCTGACTCCAGGGGCGCTGACAGGAATTCCTCGATGGCCTTTGTCCTGAACGTAATCGCTTCCTCGGCCGAAAGGTGCTTCCCCGGTCCCCTGTATCCCTCCCTCTTGTCCAATTCAGCCAGACCCTTGTTCAGGGCCTCTTTCGCTAGGGTCTGCATCTTCAGATTTAGAGTGGTATAGACCTTGAGCCCCTCCCGATAAAGGAGATCTTTTCCGTATTTCTTGAGAAGGTATCTCCTCACGTGCTCGGTAAAATAGGGGGCCCTTTCAAAAACATTTTCCCCTCCCGACCGGATGTCGAGGTCTGTATTCAAGGCCGTGTCAAATTCCGCATCGTTGATGAGTCTTTCCTCACGCATCCTCTCCAATACATATTTCTGTCTCGCCTTCGCGAGTTCAAAATGGGCGACGGGAGAATATCTGGCAGGCGCCTGGGGCAGGCCGGCCAGGAGGGCCGATTCAGCGAGGCTCAGATCCCTGGCCGGCTTGCCGAAATAGGTCTTTGCAGCCGCCTCCACGCCATAGGCCCCCTGGCCCAGGTAGATCTGGTTGAGATAAAGAAACAGGATATGGGTCTTGGAGAACTCCTTTTCAAACTGGAGAGACAGAATGGCTTCCCTGACCTTCCTCCGGTAGGTCCGCTCGACATTTTTAAGGAGCAGGGACTTGGTGACCTGCTGGGTAATGGTGCTCCCCCCCTGCTTGATCTTTCCGGTGGTCAGATTCTTGATGAAGGCCCTGAAGATACTCTTGACATCCACCCCTTCGTGCTCAAAAAACCGGGAGTCTTCCGCTGCCACAAAGGCCTGGATCAGGTGTTTGGGCATCTGGTCCAGGTGGACGATGGTCCTCTTTTCTTCCCACAGCCTGCCGATGACCTCACCGTCGTCGCTGAAAATCTCCGTAATGATCGGGGGCCGGTATTCTTTCACCGAGCCGATGTACGGAAGGTTGCTGGACCAGATATACCAGAAGTAGGCCCCGGTGCAGAGGCAGAAAAATGCCACCACGAAGAGGCCCCAGATGAGAACCTTGAAAAACTTTTTCATGCGATAATTTCCTTGCAGACATCACGTGGAATCAGCATCCAACATAGCCATGTTTCAGGCTTCGATCAAGCAAATAATCGGAAAGGCGCAAGAGACCAGAATGTCAGAAGTCGGGTGTCAGAGGTCGGAAACCACAGAATCTAAGCACCCAGTTATCCGGTATCCAGCATCCAGTATCCAGCATCCAGTAACCAGGATCATTACCAACTTGTAATGTTCCGGAAAGGTTGAGGCAAGGGTTGCATGCTATTTTCCTTTGAACCTCATAGGGAAAGGCCGTTTTGGGCCGGCTATTCAAAATGAAACACTTAACGAAAGGAGAGATCATGAACATTCAAACATCAGGGCAGTTTCAGGATAAGGGGTTGGGGACCTATCAGGCCCCATCAAATGCGGCGAGCGGAAACCCGAGACCTGCAGCGCCGCAGTTTACCAGTATCCAGACCATCAATGATTCCGTTCAGAAGGCGTCGGCATGGGTGAGGCCTTTAGAACAGGAGATGAGCCGCGTGATCGTGGGCCAGAGATATCTTGTAGAGCGTCTCCTGGTGGGACTCCTCTCAAACGGTCATATCCTCTTGGAGGGGGTGCCCGGCCTGGCCAAGACACTGGCCCTCAAGACATTGGCCTCTGTGATTCAGACGGGATTCAGGAGAATCCAGTTTACCCCGGACATGCTGCCTGCCGATATCATCGGCACCGAGATCTACAACCCGAAGGATGTCTCTTTTGTGGTCAAACACGGCCCTGTTTTCGCCAACCTGATCTTAGCGGACGAGATCAACCGGGCCCCTGCCAAGGTCCAGAGCGCCCTCCTCGAGGCCATGCAGGAGCGGCAGGTAACTATCGGAGAGAAAACATACGGACTCCCCGATCCCTTCCTGGTCATGGCCACGCAGAATCCGATCGAGCAGGAAGGCACCTACCCGCTGCCGGAGGCCCAGGTGGACCGATTCATGTTAAAGATCGTTATCACGTACCCGTCGGTCTCTGAAGAACGGATCATTTTGGATGCAGTTGAAACTATCGATCAATTCATCCAGGTGAATCAGGTTGTCCAGGCAGAGGACATCATCAGGGCCCGCCAGGTGGTCAACACCATCTACATGGACGAAAAGGTCAAGGACTACATCGTGAGTCTGGTCTATGCGACGCGCGACCCGGAGACCTACGGACTTGACCTGAAACCCTATATTCAAATGGGAGCCTCTCCCAGGGCAACGATCAACCTCAAGACAGCGAGTAAGGCCCTGGCATTCCTCCAGGGTCGCGGATACGTCACTCCGGAAGATGTCAAGTCGATTGCCATGGACGTGCTCAGACATCGTGTCAGCATCACCTATGAGGCAGAGGCCGAGGCACTCACCAGCGAAGACATGGTCCGGAGAATCCTGGAGACGATTCCAGTGCCCTGAGAAAGCCATTTTCTCTAAACCTTTGAACCTTGAACCTCTGAACCCCTTACCGGTTACAGAAAGGAAGAAAGCATGGATACCCATATCAGCAGCGAGATCCTCAACAAGGTCCGTCAGGTGGAGATCAAGACGAACCGTCTGGTAGATGACACCCTTGCAGGCCATTACCATTCTGTCTTCAAGGGCCGCGGCATGGATTTTGATGAGGTCAGGGAATACGTTCCGGGCGATGACGTGCGGGCGATTGACTGGAATGTCACGGCACGTACCGGGCGAACCTATGTAAAGAAATTTACCGAGGAACGCGAACTGACCATCATGCTCATCATCGACGTCAGCGCATCGGGCGAATTTGGTTCCGCCCTCCAGAGCAAACGGGAAATGATGGCCGAATTAGGAAGCGTACTCGCATTCTCAGCGGTTCGCAATAACGACAAAGTGGGATTGATCCTGTTTACGGATGAGGCCGAGCTTTACATCCCCCCCAAAAAGGGGCGGACGCATATCCTGCGGGTCATCAGAGAGATCCTTTTTTTCCAGCCGGAGGGCACCCGCACAGACATCGTTGCGGCCATGGATTTTGCCAATCAGGTGATTCAAAGACGGGCCGTCGCCTTTCTCATATCGGACTTCTGCCTGCCGGGGGAGTTCCAAGATGCCCTTGAAGGGCTTCGGCCAAAGCTGCAGATCACCCGGCGGCACCACGATCTGGTGGCGGTAGCGGTCAATGATCCCCGGGAGAGGGAGTTGCCCGACATCGGGCTTTTGACCATTGAAGATTCCGAGACAGGGGAGCAGGTTGAACTGGACACGACACGGGCAGAGGTCCGGGACAGTTTTACCCGGTTAGCCGATGAACGCCGCAGAGAGCTGAGGCGATCCATCCGATCGTCCGGGGTGGACCTGTTGGAACTTTCCACCGACAAGGCCTACCTGCCGGAACTGCTCAACTTTTTCAGCTCAAGGGAAAGGAGGATGCATTGATGAAACGCCATTATCGAATCGGCATTGTCCTGACAGGACTGGTCCTGATCATGGCCGGGGGCATCGGCCTGGCAGCCAATCAGCCCGTATTGCCCCCCGGCAGTTCGTCACATCCTGGCGTGCCACAACCCACACTGACACAGTCAGCGCAGTTACCGCCCTCGGGTCAGCCGGCCATTCAGACCGCCGTGTCGGATGATATCCGGGACATCCGGGGACCTCTACACATACCGGACCCCCTTGTCTGGCTTTATTATGCCGTGGGGGTGTGCCTGTTACTGGCGGCTGCGGCAGGGGCGTGGCGGTGGTTTCGCAGGCAAAAGGCCCTGCGGGCAAAACGTGCCTTTGAGATTGCATTTGAACAGTTGGAGCGGGCCAAGGCCCTGATGAAACCGGAACTGGCAAATGCGTTTTCCGTAGCGGTTTCGGACGCCGTCCGTACCTACATCGAAAAAAGGTTTGAGGTCCGGGTCACCCGGCATACCACGGAGGAGTTCATGGCCCGGATCGGGGCCGATCCTGCCGGAGAACTGGTAGGGTACAGCGATCTCCTGCGAGATTTCTTGGGTCACTGCGATCTGGCCAAATTTGCACGCTACCTGCTGACAATCGACCAGATGAAAGAGATGCACCAGAGCGCATGGCAGTTTGTCGACAGGACAAGACCCCGGCCGGAAGAGAAGACCGCTGACCAGGAATCAGAGATCCGTCAGGAGGGCCCTGCAGGATCAGAGGAACCCGGCGGTTCATCTCTGCTCAGCGCCCTGCGGGCAAAGGGCCAAAGACTCATCCCTAAAAAGACGATGGCAGACGTGGGTCTGGATACCCGCAGAGCTGTCGCGGCAGGAGGTAGATAATGTTTTATTTTAACCATCCTGAAGTACTGTGGCTGCTTCTGCTGATTCCTCCCCTCGCCTTTCTGAAGGGGAGAAAGGGCCTGGCTACGGCCGTACGATACTCGACGGCCCAGACCGCCAGGGCCTTGGCCGGGGCACGTAAATCAAAGGCCGGAAAATGGTTGGGTGCACTCCGTATGCTGGCCTTGGGGCTCCTGATCATCGCCCTGGCACGCCCCCAGATCGTACACGGGACATCCGAAGTAGAGGCCAGCGGGATTGACATCCTGTTAGGCGTCGACGTCTCCGGTTCCATGGAGGCGCTCGATTTCACCATTAAGGGCGAGCCTGCCAACAGGATCGACGTGGTCAAAAAGGTGGTCTCACGGTTCATCGACGAACGTCCCAACGACCGGATCGGCCTGGTGGCATTTGCAGGAAAGCCTTACATGGTCAGCCCCTTGACCCTCGACCATCAGTGGCTCCAGCAACGCTTGGAAACCGTTAAGACCGGTATGGTGGAGGATGGTACGGCCATCGGGTCGGCTATCGCCTCCAGTGTCAACCGCCTGAGAGACCAGAAGTCCAAATCAAAGATTGTTATCCTGTTAACGGACGGGATGAACAATGCGGGAAAGGTTTCACCCCTGACCGCTGCTGAGGCTGCAGAGGCGCTCGGGATAAAGATTTATACTATAGGTGCAGGCTCGCGCGGTGAGGTCCCGGTTCCTGTCACGGATCAGTTCGGCCAGCGGAAATTGGTGAGGGCCAGGGTTGATATTGACGAGGATACGCTTAAAAAGGTGGCCCGGATGACGGGCGCCCACTACTACCGTGCGACGGATACGGACTCTCTAAGCAACATTTATGGTGAAATCAACAAATTAGAAACGACCACCCGGAAGATAAAAAAGTTCGAACATCGAAACGAGATCTTTCTCTGGGCTGCCATACCTGCGTTGCTCTTATTAGGGTTTGAGCTGATGCTTTCACACACGCGATTCCGCAGGTTGCCCTGAGAAATTTTGACAGGATTAACAGGATGGACAGGATGATTCTTTTTGGATGCGGCCGTTGTGAGAGGACATGCAGTAAGCAGATAGATCTTGTCTATCCTGTCATCCTGTCAAAAATAATTATAAAGAAAGGATAGAGAAAATGCAATTCGCACATTCAATCTGGTTGATCGCAGGGATTGCCGCCTGCACAGTCTTAGGCTGGGGGTTTTACCATTTTCAAAAAAAAGGCCAGACCGCGTTGCAGAGATTTGCAGCCGGACATCTTTTGGGAAAGCTCACGGAAAGTATATCGCCGGGGCGACGCATGGCCAAACGGGTCCTCCTCATGATAGCGGTTGCTTCTATCTTCGTTGCCTTGGCCCGGCCTCAGGTCGGTTTCCAGTGGAAAGAGGTCAAACGGAAGGGGATCGATATCCTGATGGCGGTGGACACATCCAAGAGCATGTTAGCCACCGATGTCAAACCGAACAGGCTGGATCGAAGCAAATTAGGCATCATGGACTTTGTCTCCAAGCTTGAGGGGGACCGCGTGGGTCTGATCCCTTTTGCAGGAACGGCCTTTTTGATGTGTCCCCTGACCCTGGATTACGATGCCTTCAGACAGTCGCTCAACGCCCTGGATACGGAGATCATCCCCCAGGGGGGCACCGACATCGCGAGCGCGATCCGAGAAGCAGAATCTGCCTTTTCAAATGCTGCCAACCACAAAATATTAGTCCTGGTGACGGATGGAGAGGACCTCGAAGGAGAGGCCCTGGCCGCGGCCAGGGAGGCCGCCCAAAAAGGGATGACCCTATATACTGTTGGCGTGGGCACGCCTGCAGGGGAATTGATTCCCCTCAAAAAGACGGGTGAAGGGGCTCACTTTGTAAAGGATGCAAAGGGTCAGGTGGTCAAGTCCCGTCTGGATGAAAAGATGCTTCAGAATATCGCACAGGCCACCGGCGGTCAGTACGAACCGTTAGGCAGGCAGGCAGAAGGACTGGATGCCATCTACAAACAAAAGCTGAGTCTTGTCCCGAAACAAGAACTGGCAGAGAGGATGCAGCGGGTCCCGGTGGACCGTTTTGAGTGGCCCCTCCTCCTGGCCTTCATCCTCCTTGTCTTTGAATTCGCCATGTCAGACCGAAGGCCTCAACGGAAAAAGGTCCCTGTTATCAGGACGGCCAACAGGCGTATCTTTACGGGCGCAAAAGGAGTGCAGGCGGCCTCCCTTGCCGTCATGCTGTTTATCCTCTTATTTGCATCCCAAAGGGTCTATGCCTCTCCCCGGCGCGGGGAACAGGCCTACAACAGCGGGGACTATGCGTCAGCGGCCCAGGTCTACAGGGAGGCTGCAAAAGAGGCCCCGGACAATGCGCAACTGCAGTTCAATCTCGGGGCTGCAGCCTATAAAGACAAGAAATACGATGAGTCCTTGAGTGCCTTTCAGACGGCCCTGAACGTTCAGGACATCTCCCTTCAAAACAAGGCCTATTACAACATGGGCAACACCCTTTACAGACAGGGAGAGGGAACAGAGAAATCAAAGCCTCAGGATACGGTCAAACGGTGGGAGGAATCGATCAAGGCATACGAAGGGGCCTTGAAACTGGATCCGGATGATAAAGATGCAAAGTACAACCAGGAATATGTAAAGAAGAAATTAGAGGCCCTCAAGAAGAAGCAGAAGCAAGACAAGAAGAACAGCTGCAAAAACAAAAATGAAGACAAGGACCAGAAGAAAAACCAGAACAAAGATCAGAATAATCAGCAGTCCAAAAACCAGAATAAGAATCAAGATAAGCAACCGTCCAAGGAGCAGAACAAAAACCAGGATAATCAACAGGCAAAAAACCAGAAGAACAATAAAGGAGACAAAGGGGAGAATCAATCAAAGGCAGGTCAAAAAAACGATCAGCAGAAAGACAGGGATCAACAAAAAGGCAACCAACAGGAGAAAGCAGAATCAAAACCCGATAAGAACCCACAGGCAAAAGGTGACAGAAACAACGCTCAGGCAAATGCAGGAGAGAAAAAGGACCCGAAAGAGGGCCGTTCGGCCAAAGGCGGGGCAGCCGGAAAACCGGAACAGATGAAATCAGAAGACAAGGCCCACAAATCACCTGTCCAGAGGGCCGGCAGGCAGCGAAAACCGGGCCAGATGACAGAGGAACAGGCGCGGAATCTGCTCGATTCCCTCAAGGGCGAAGAGAAAGCAGTCCCTATGCTTGCTGGAAACAAGGGTAAGGGGAAGGCCGATCAGGAAAAGAAAAGGAGGGATTGGTGATGCGAGACCTTGGAATCGATACCATACTCAAGACCATGCCATGGAAGCGGATCATGCTTGCAGGGACATGCGTTATGTTCGCGGCGTGCGCGCTGATCATATTTGCCAGAACCGCCCAGGGGAGAGGCGCTGCCGGAGACATCTCTGCCATGATAGAACCGCAGCAGGTCAGACTCGGAGATGCGGCCATCTTAGCGGTTCATATTACAGGGGAATCATCGGGGCGTCCCGCTATCCCTAAAGTGGAAGGGCTGCGCTTTGTCCCGATGGGGCAGAGCAGCCAGTATCAGTCTATTAACGGCAGGATATCCTCGATCGCATCCTACCTCTTTCAGGTGGAGCCCGAACATGAAGGAGATTTCACCCTGGGGCCGGTCACCGCGATGGTAAACGGACAGGTCAGAAAGTCCGATCCGGTCTATCTCAGGGTGTCGGGGGTGGGGTCCGGGTCAAGAGGCGCGAGGCCCCGTGCATCCCTGGCGGCCCCTCGTGCCGCCAGACAGGAGAGCCATGAAAGCTTGAGTGCCGACGAGGAAAACCAGATGGTCTTTCTCCGGGTTGCTCCATTGAAATACCGGGCCTATGTGGGTGAGCTGGTACCTGTTGAGATCCGTGCGTTTTTCCGCCAGGGCCTGCAGGCAACCCTGAATTCATTACCGGTGTTCAGCGGCAATGCATTTGCATGCCAGGAATGGAGCAAAAAACCTGAGCAGACCGAGGAGCTCATTGAGGGTGTGCCCTACACGGTCCTGACCTGGCATACGGCCATGTCCGCAGTCAAAGAGGGGGAACACCCGGTTTCAGCGGAACTGGATGCAACCCTCCTGGTCCCCCAGGCTTCCAGGCGGCATCCCTTCGGTCGGGGCATTTTCGACGATGATTTCTTTAACAGTTTTTTTACCAACACCCGGGAAGAAACCGTCAAACTGACGAGTGCCCGGAAAAATATGCGGGTATTGCCCCTGCCGAAGGCAGGAAGGCCCGAAGACTTCAGCGGAGCGGTCGGGCGGTTCACGCTCCGGGCGAGCGCAAGCCCCAATAACGGCATGGTTGGGGATCCGATCACCATAAAGATGACCGTAAAGGGGACAGGGAATTTTGACAGGGTGAGCAGCCCCACCCTCGATTCTTCAAAGGGATGGCGCACCTATACGCCGACGACCTTGTTCAAGCCCGCCGACAGCGCCGGCTACGAGGGAAAAAAGTCGTTTGAGCAGGCCGTCATCCCGCTCGATGCATCCATTGACAAGATTCCTCCCCTGGTGTTCAGCTATTTCGATACGGAAAAAGAGGCGTATGTCACCCTGCGTACCCAACCGATACGGGTGAAGATCACCCCTGACTCTCAGCAGGCCCAGGCCTCATCGTCCGGGAACGCCGATCGGGGAAACGCCCTTTCCGGGCCATCAGATGCATCCGGATCGAACCCGAAACCGGACGGTCTGGCCCCCATTCAGGTGGGACTCGGTCCGGTTGCGGCCAGCCTGACCCCCATTTTTGAGAACCCCTGGTTCGTAGGGGCACAGGGATTCCCTTTGGGTGCCCTTTTTGTCGGGCTCTTCCTGGGCCGGCGGAACCGGAGACTCTCCAATGACCCGGCCATCCTGAGGAAAAAAGAGGTGAAGCGGAACATCGGCAGATCGATCAGGGAGATGGACGGGGCCATTGCCGGCCATGATGTCCAGGAATTCTTCAATGCCTGCAGGCGGGCGGCACAGGAGCGGTTGGGGGAGGCATGGTGTCAGGCCCCGGAGAGCATTACCCTCGCCGAGATAAAGAATCGGCTGAGAGAAGATGCAGAAGGGATACGGCACGTCTTTGAAAACGCCGATGCGGCCGCCTACTCAGGCCGAACCTTTACCCAGGAGGAATTAAGCGAGTGCAGGGATCTGGTGATAAAGGAGCTGAAAAATCTGGGAAACTAACGAATTGAGGAATTCAGAGATTCAGGGAATTTCGCTGAAATCCAACAAGTTGATTCACAATCATGTTCATTCTCAAAAAATCAGGTGGATTGCCGTCTTCATCCATGTCGGCTCAGGGGTGTCCTTCTGAGCCGGAGTTTTTGAGAGAGAATCGACCATCATCAATCCAAACGGGGGGTAAAGAAATGGATATATCACGTGTGAAAAGATGGAGAGTTTTGAGTTTCTGGATGATGGTGAGTGTGGCGTTTCTGATCTGCGTCTCATCCAGCGGGGCGGTCGCCGGCCAGGGCGACGATCTGTTCGCCCTCGGCAACCAGGCCTATGCCGAAGGCAAGTATGACGAGGCTCTCTCCTGTTATCAGAAAGTCATCGAACAGACGGGTTATTCCGCCACACTCCTCTACAATATGGCCAATGCCTACTACCAGAAAAAGGATGTGGGACAGGCCATTCTGCACTACGAACGCGGCCTCTATCTGGACCCGGGGAACGCCGACATCCGGGCCAACCTCGCCCTGGCCCGAAAAGATTTCGGGCTGGTTTCGGATCCGCCGCCCAAGTGGCAGCAGTTTTTTGACCTGCTCAACCTGAACGGGTGGGCCATGGTCGTCAGCGGGGCCTTTGGGGTGTTTTCTCTGCTGTTCCTTTTAAGGGGGATTCGCCCCAAGATCTTCCAGGGGGCTGCATTCCGGACGGTCACCGTTGTCTGTCTCCTCTTCCTGATGGCAGGGGGAGCAGGCGTGACCGTGCAATACAGAAACGCCTGTCGGGGTGTGGTCACCCGGGATCATGCCCGGCTCCTTGTGTCTCCGTTCGACTCGGCCGCCAGTTGTTCCACATCCTTAAAGGATGGGAAGATGGTTCGAATGACAAAGACCTACGGGGACTATGTACTGGTGAAAGGGCAGAATGGCCAATCCGGCTGGATCAAGCGCGATGCCGTACAGCCGGTGATTCCTTCGGGTAATTACAGTTAATGTCTGCTGATGCTGGATGCGGGCCGGAGATCCCTTAGCGGGGGTACTTGATACCGGATACTTGATGCTCTATATTTAAGACTGGAGAAAGGACAAGGACCTGCGATCCACCTCGGCGGGTGAGGTCATGGTTCAGTTGCCGCGCGCTTGTTGAGGATATAAACAGAAGAGGCGTTTTACCATGACCGAAAACCCAGTGGTAAAAAGGATGAACGTCGAACATTGAACTTCCAACATCGGATGAAAAACAAACACCAACTTTAGTCCGTTTAGCAGCGCCTTATTCATTTTGGCGCACTTTTCCGGTTTATCCGGACCAAAAAAGGAGAACTCATATGGAAACAAGAAACAATTTCAGACGCTTTTTGATAGGAAAGGCCGCTGTGGCCATGGTTGTTCTGGTGGTGGGGTTTTTTGCAATCTCAACTCTTTACTCGGTTCCGGACAGTCAGGCTACGGCCAAAGACGTCCGCGCCGTGCCGGAGAGTTTCACTGATCTGGCTGAGAAAAACAGCCCGGCCGTGGTGAATATACGGGCCGAGAGAAATGGGAAAGAGGGCTATCCCGTGGTTCCCCGATTCAAGGGGGGCCCGATACCGAAAGACGACCCCCTGCACGATTTTTTTGACAAATTTTTTGGCGGACGTCCACAAAGGGAGTTCAAGCAGAGGAGTCTCGGTTCCGGATTCATCATTGACAAGGACGGTTTTATTGTCACCAACAACCACGTGGTGGAAGGGGCTGACAAGATCAAGGTGATTCTGAAGGACGAAAGGGAATTTGATGCCGAGATCAAAGGGCGTGATCCCAATACGGACCTGGCACTCATCAAGATACACCCGGATAACGATCTCCCTGTTATCCAATTGGGGGACTCCGATGCCCTGAAAGTGGGCGAGTGGGTCCTGGCCATCGGCAACCCCTTCGGCCTGGAACACACGGTTACGGCTGGCATCATCAGCGCCAAGGGACGTGTTATCGGCTCTGGACCGTACGATGATTTTATCCAGACCGATGCCTCGATCAACCCGGGGAACAGCGGCGGCCCCCTCATCAACATGGAAGGCAAAGTGGTGGGGATCAACACCGCCATCATTGCCGGGGGCCAGGGGATCGGATTTGCCATCCCTGTCAACCTGGCCAAGGGGATCATTGACCAGCTCAAAACCAAGGGCGAGGTGACCCGCGGCTGGTTAGGGGTAGGGATCCAGGATCTCACCAAAGAATTAAAAGAATACTACGGTGTAAAGGATGGGGAAGGTGTCCTGGTGACCCAGGTATTTCCGGATGATCCGGCCGCCAAGGCAGGCATACAGGCTAAAGATATCATCCTGGAGGTCAACGGTCATAAGGTGGACAGCAGCCGGGAACTGAGCCGAATGATTGCAGAGGCCAGTGTCGGCCAGAAGGTGGAGATTACGGTATTGCGTCAGGGGAGTAAAAAGGTATTTAACGTAGCGCTTTCCAAGAGAAAGGACACGCAACTTGCTTCCGAGGGTGGTACCATGCCCAAGAAGAGTGATTTCGGTATTGCCGTATCGAATCTGACGCCTGAAACCGCACAGCAGTTCAATCTGAAGGAAGCCGAAGGGGTGATAGTGGTTTCCGTGGAACCGGACAGCAAAGGCGACAAGGCAGGCATCCTCCCGGGCGACATCATCAGGGAGGTCAATCACAACAAGGTGGATGATGTGGATAAATACTCAGAACAGATCGGAAAAATCAAATCCGGTGAAACTGTCTATTTCTACATCTTCAGGCCCACTAAGGGCTTCATGGTCATCAAACTCACCAAGTAAGCGTCACCAGACAAAAAAAGCGGCGCAGGACACTCCAGGGAATTACGTTACGCAAAATCCCTGACGTCCTGCGCCCCATCCTCCTGCAGGCGAATGACTCCCCCCTTCCCCAATACCCCCCAACAACGGAATAAGGGCCTCGGCAAGAAATAATTGTGCAAGATTGCACCGGATTTTTGTTTGCCCGTTTTATATAAGATCAGGCAAGGCACATTCACTGGTGCATATTATTGGATATGTGCCGGTGGATGTAACGCAGTAGACGGGCCAAAAGACAAGCAAGAGGTGTAAGTATTTCTTGCCGAGGCCGTAACATCAGGGTTGACATTCCGGTAACAAACCCTTAACCCTATCGTTCAACCATTGCGTCGTTGAACTCTGAAAAGACGATTACACTGTGTCCTGACGAAAGGGATATGTTCCGATGAAACAACAGATGACCCATATGAAAATGCTTTTTAATCCCAAATCAGTGGCGGTTATCGGGGCCTCGGACAAATCGAACAAATTGGGATTCCATGTGATGA
>CAZACO010000020.1:0-15888 GCA_964483185.1 uncultured Desulfobacteraceae bacterium | reverse complement strand
CATATTGATGACAATGAAGATCGGATTGACCTACGACCTGCGTACGGAGTACCTGGCCGAAGGGTTCTCCGAGGAGGAGACAGCCGAATTTGATCGTGAAGATACTGTGACGGCCCTCGAGGACGCCATCCGATCCCTCGGTTACGACACCGAACGGATCGGCCACGGCCGTCAGCTGGCTGCGGCTCTGGTAGCCGGGCGACGCTGGGACCTGGTCTTCAACATCGCCGAGGGCATGAACGGTATCGGCCGCGAGGCCCAGGTTCCCGCACTGCTGGACATGTATCGGATTCCCTACACCTTCTCCGATCCTCTGGTCCTGAGCCTTACCCTGCATAAAGGCATGACCAAACGAGTGATTCGGGATGCAGGTGTTCCCACTGCCGATTTTACAGTGGCAGAATCGGCGGAGGATGCAGAGGCCGTTGCATTCGCACCGCCCTTTTTCGTAAAACCGGTTGCCGAAGGTACGGGAAAAGGGATCTCGCCGTTGTCCATCGTTCGCGAGCGTTCCAATCTCCAACCGGCATGTCGCAGGCTGATCGAAATCTATCAACAGCCGGTCATCATCGAGCCGTATCTGCCGGGCCGCGAATTTACGACGGGCATCATCGGTACCGGCGGCAAAGCCGAGATCCTGGGCACCATTGAAATACATCTGCTGGATACGGCGGAACAGGGGGTCTACTCCTATGCCAACAAGGCGGCGTATCAATCTCGGGTCCGATATCGTCTGGTACGTTCGGTGGATGATCCGGTGGTGGCCGAGGCCGAGGCTGTGGCCTTGTCGGCCTGGCGGGTTTTAGGATGTCGGGACGCCGGACGCATCGATTTGCGCTGTAACGACGAAGGCCGCCCCTTTTTTATGGAGGTCAATCCGTTGGCGGGAATTCACCCCGAGCATTCCGACCTGCCCATCATCTGCAATCATCTGGGTGTGGCATATCGGGATTTGATCGGCAGTATTATCACCTCCGCCGTCGCCCATGCTCATGGATCCGTTTGATGAAGATTGCCGTTGTTCACGATGTTGTCCAAAACTCGAGCGCACCGGATGTCCGGGACGTGATCGTCCAGGCCGAGGTTGTTGAACGGGCACTCACCACGCTGGGTCACGAGAGCTGCCGTCTGGAGTGCACGTTGGATCTGGCCGGTATGCAGCGGGATCTGGTCGCCAGTAGGGCGGATCGAGTGTTCAATCTGGTGGAATCCATCTCGGGAAAGGGCCGGCTGATTCACCTTTTTCCCTTCTGCCTGGATGCGATGGCGATGCCCTATACCGGTGCGCGGGCCGAAGCCCTGATGCTCACCTCCAGCAAGGTCATGGCAAAGCAATGGATGGCCGCCGCCGGCATCCCCACCCCGCAATGGATAAGTTCCGGTTCTGGAGACGGCTATCCAAGACCCGATACTGCCCGGGATAGTGGACCATGGATCATCAAGTCCGTATGGGAGCATGCCTCCATCGGTCTGGACCATAAGAGTCTGGTCGATGCAGCGTCACAAGAGCTTCTTCGCTCCATGCTTCAATCGAAAGCGGCACTGCTGGGCGGCGATTGCTTTGCCGAGCGTTTCATCGAGGGCCGGGAATTCAATCTGTCGCTGCTGGCGGGGTCCGGCGGGCCCCAGGTACTGCCGCCGGCAGAGATCCTGTTTGAAGGCTACACAAAGGACATGCCGCGGATCGTCGACTACCGGGCCAAGTGGGATGATACGGCTTATGAATACCACCATACGCCCCGCCGTTTCGATTTCGACGAATCGGATCAGATGATTCTGAAAACCCTGAAGGCCATCGCGATCCGATGCTGGGACCATTTCGGGCTGTCCGGCTATGCCCGTGTGGACTTCCGTGTGGACACCACGGGAAATTCATGGGTGCTGGAGGTCAATGCCAACCCGTGCCTGTCCCCTGATGCCGGGTTCGCCGCAGGGCTTGAGCAGGCCGGCATCCCCTATACCGACGCCATCGAACGCATCATCGCAGACGCAAATCATCTGCCGCCCGGACCCGTCGGCACCTATCACCGGGACTAACCTTTTAAACGAGGAAACCGATATCATGCTGCGAATTCGCCGCATCTACGACGATGTCCTGCCACTGAACAGGGAAACGCTGAAACAGGTTCAGAATATTCTGCGAAGCCGTTTTACCGAGGCTTCCGAAGACGACATCGGGCTGCTGGGAGAAAAACTGCGCAACCCTTTCAAACAGCGGTTTCATACGATATTGTTGGTGGCCGAAAGTATGAAAGGAAAGGTGCGCGGTTTTGCCACTCTGCTCCATGAGCCGGACATCGGATTTGCTTACCTGGACTGGATCGCCACGGCATTCAGCCGCTCCAGGGGCGGTATCGGCAGCGCTTTGTATGACCGGGTTCGCCAGGAAGCCAAAGCCCTCGGCGCCAAAGGCCTCTTCTTCGAGTGTCTGCCGGACGAGGCCGAAGGGTGCCCGGATCCATCCATGCTCAAGGAAAACCGTGCGCGACTCAGGTTTTACGAGCGTTATGGCGCGCGTCCCATCATAGGCACCGAATATGAACTGGCGGTTTCTTTGGACGACACCTGTATGCCCCATCTCGTCTATGATGGATTAGGGTCAGAGAAGCCGCTGAAAAGGGATTTCGCCCGTGCGGTGGTGCGGGCGGTCCTGGAGCGCAAGTATGCGAAATACTGCCCGGCGGAATACGTTGAAAAGGTGGCGGCAAGTTTTCGTGAAGATCCGATCCGGCTGAGGGATTTTCGCTACGTCAAACCCGAGGCGGTGAGAACGGCGGTGACGGGCCGGTCCATCGATCAGATCGCTCTGATCGTCAATGATCGCCATGACATCCACCATGTCAACGAGCGGGGATACGTGGAATCCCCGGTGCGGGTGAAAAGTATTTTGACTGCCATCGACCCCAGCGGGCTCTTTACTCCGATTGCTCCCCGCCAGTTTCCGAAAAAACATATCCATGCCGTGCACGATGCCGACTTCGTGAGCTACCTCAAGCGGGCTTGCGCCGAGATGTCCGCCGGCAAATCTCTGTATCCGTACATCTTTCCCATCCGGAACAAGACCCGGCCGCCCAAGGATATGTCGGTGCTGGCGGGCTATTACTGCATCGACACCTTTACTCCCATAAACGCCAACGCCTATCCGGCGGCAAGACGCAGCGTGGACTGCGCCCTGACCGCAGCCAGGGAGATACTGGATGGCCGGCGCATCGCTTACGCACTGATACGTCCCCCCGGGCACCACGCGGAGCGCCGCGCGTTCGGGGGGTTTTGCTATTTCAACAACAATGCCATCGCCGCCCAGTACCTGTGCGCCCATGGAAAGGTGGCCATTCTCGACATTGACTATCATCACGGCAACGGTGGACAGGACATCTTCTACCGTCGCAGCGATGTATTGACCGTTTCCATTCACGGGCACCCGCGTTTCGCCTACCCGTATTTCTGCGGCTTCGAAGAAGAACGGGGCGACGGAGAAGGGGAGGGTTTTAACTTGAACATCCCTCTTCAGGAGGCCGTGGACGGAAATCGCTACCGAAAGGCCCTGTCCCTGGCGATCCACAGGATTGTGGAGTTTAATCCCCAGTTTCTGGTGGTAGGTCTGGGCCTGGACCCCGCCAAGGGCGATCCTACGGGCACCTGGTCGCTTCGCAAGAAGGATTTCAAGGAAAACGGCCGGATGATCGGTGCTATCGGGCTGCCGACGGTGGTCATCCAGGAAGGGGGATATCGGACCCAGACCCTGGGACGAAATGTTCTGGAATTTTTTCAGGGCCTGGTGGAAGGCACTCAGGTTTGGGTCGACAGCCGGCACGTTCCAAAGGAGAGGCTGCACGGCGTCGTCTTCTACGACGAACCGGCACCCCATGACGTTGAACGCATCCGTCGCCTGGTTGAAATCACCGGCTTCTTTTCGCCCGAAGAAGTGGAGGTGGCCGGGGAACTGGTTGCCGATCGAATTGCCAAAGGGCCTGAAAGTGGGTATGAATTCGTTATGGCCGACCATTATGGACGTCTGACCGGATACACCTGCTTCGGGCCGATCCCCTGCACATCTTCCAGCTACGACCTTTACTGGATCGCGGTGCATCCCGATTTTCAGGGACGGGGACTGGGCCGGCGGTTGATCATGGAGGCGGAAAAGCGAATCAAGGCATCCGGCGGCACCCGAATCTACGTGGACACTTCACAGCGGGTGCAGTACGCCAGCACCCGCGACTTCTACGAAAGCTACGGCTATCGTCTGGAGACCGTTCTCAAAGATTTCTATGCCCCCGGGGACGGCAAAGCCGTCTACTGTAAATCGCTCGTGTAAGGGCTGCGGAAAGATGATGATTCTGCGCCGGAGTTTTTGAGGGCATACACCTATTTGGGCTAACAGGGGGTTCTCATTAAACCTATTCAAATCACGGTCGATCCGGATTTTATCCACGACCGGGAACACATTCGTCGTCTGGTGTCGGAAAAGGCCGATGCCGATGTGGATAGCTTTGTCATCATACGGCGGTCGGTGGACGCCCGGTCAAAACAGCCCCGGTACGTGCTTCAGATCAACTGGATTTCCGACCAAGGCAGCCTTGGAGAAGGAGCGCCCGGTTCGTGGAAACCGGTCCGATCAGATCACTCGGTCCTGATTGTGGGCGCCGGTCCGGCCGGATTTTTTGCAGCCCTGGAGTTGGTGCGTCTCGGCATCAAGCCGGTTATCCTGGAAAGGGGCGAAGAGGTCCGTTCGCGAAGGAAAACGATCGCCAAGCTTCTGCGCCATGGGATGGTGGATATGGAATCCAATTACTGCTTCGGGGAAGGCGGTGCAGGCACCTATTCGGATGGAAAACTTTACACTCGGTCGATAAAACGGGGCGATGTCGGCGCAGTCCTGGATACTCTGGTGGCCCACGGCGCCGATCCGGATATCCGGATCGATGCACATCCGCACATCGGCTCCAACAGGCTTCCCGCCATCATTCAGAATCTGCGCCATACCCTTTTACGCTGCGGCGGAGAAATTCATTTTGAGACAAAAGTAACCGATTTCGCAATTAAATCCGGCCGTATCGACGGGGTGATGACGGAAGACGGCAAAACGTTCCAAGCAGATGCGGTGATCCTCGCCACGGGGCATTCGGCACGGGAGATATTCGATTTTTTCCGCCGAAGGAATCTGCCCATCGAGCCCAAACCCTTTGCCGCAGGCATTCGCTTGGAACATCCCCAGGCCTTGATCGATCAGATGCAGTACCACCACGTCCCCCGGCATCCCAACCTGCCGCCGGCTTCCTACCGGTTTGCCAGCCAGATCGACGGCAGAGGCGTTTATTCCTTCTGCATGTGTCCGGGCGGTTTTATCGTGCCGGCATCCACGGCACCCGATGAACTGGTAGTCAACGGGTTGAGTTATGCCAAAAGAAATTCTTTGTTTGCCAATTCGGGGATCGTCGTTGAAATCCGCATGGAAGATATCGGAAACTTCCACAAAGAAGGTCCGTTTGCCTTTCTGGCTTTTCAGAAAGCGCTTGAGAGGAAGGCCTTTGCATTCGGCGGGGCCGTGGGCCAGCAGGCTCCGGGGCAGCGGATGACCGATTTTGTCGATGGAAAGATTTCATCATCGCTGCCAACGGCCTCATATCTTCCGGGTATTCGTCCGGCACCGGTTCACGAACTGTTTCCACCGGAACTCTATGACCGGTTAAAAAAAGCGCTGATCTCTTTCGGCAGGAAGCGAAAAGATTTTTTCACTCAGGAAGCGATTGTGTTGGCCGTCGAATCCAGAACGAGCTCTCCGGTGAAAATGCCCCGGGACAGCATTAGCCTCATGCATCCGAGCATACGTCATCTTTATCCTTGCGGTGAAGGGGCCGGATACGCAGGCGGCATCGTATCGTCGGCCATGGATGGTCAGCGGGTCGCGCGGAAAATTGCCGAGAACCTGGGCTGCCTTTAAGAAGTGGGGAAAAAGGGCCTGTCTCCGGCTTCTGGAGGTGTATAGGGTCGCTTCTTGTTTTCCCTCGATTGTCTCTTTACCTCAACGTTGCAAACGTCGAGGATGCCGCAGATTTCGTGGTTACTTTTCCCTTGACTCATAAGGGGAAGTTCTCTATGGTCTTTGCCCAAAAAAGCAACGTCTTATCCTCATCCTCAACTTCAAGTAGTGTAGCATGGTGTGAAGCAGTCGTACTTTACCGCGAACCCTGAGGGGTTTGGCCGTTGAAAAGCGGCTGCCTCTTTTTATCCGGGCAGATACAAGGAGATATTATGACGGGAAAAGAAATTGTACAGAAGGCTTTTAACCATGAAAAAACCCCTCGACTGCCGGTCACGCTCATCGGAGGAGGCGCCTGGTATCTGAATTGGCTGGGCAAGACCTTCGGCCAAATTAAAAACGATCCCGAACAGTTAGCCGATTACACGATTCAAGCGGTAAAGCGTTTCAGACACGATCTGGTCTGGAGCGGATCGGGATTGATCAATTATCCCTATCATGTATTGGGGGCCCCCATAAAAGACGACACGGCTGATCCTGCGGCCCTGGAGGGGGCGGTCATCAACAGCTTTGATGCGCTGGAGTCTTTGGACAGGGCCAGGGTCTTGAACCACCCGATGATCCGGGGAATGATCAAGTCCCACCACCTGGCGGCCGATGCCATCGGCAAAGAGTGTCTGGTTCTGCCCACCCAGTGGGGGCCCTTCACCGGCGCTGCCCGCATCTTGGGGGCGGAGGCGCTTATGATGGGGACCGTGGAGGAGCCTGATGAAACCGCCAGGTTGATAGCATTCAGCACCGAGATGATCTGGGAGACGGTGGAGCAGATGCTGACCCACCCGGATGTAGCCGGTATCAACTTCTCTGAGCCGGTGGCCTCAGGCGACATGGTTTCGCCGGACACCTTCCGGTCCCTGGTGGCCCCTTACCTGAAAGATCTCGCGGATCGGGTCAAGGCCAAAGGGAAATACGCCATGATTCATATTTGCGGGGACACGACCGGTATTCTCGACCAGGTTGCGGAGATAGGTCCGGATTGTTTCAGCCTGGAGGCCAAGGTGGACCTGGGCCGGGCAAAAGAGGTCCTGGGCGGCAAAGTCTGCGTGGCCGGTCAGGTCTCGCCGATCGGGCCATTCCTGAACGGGACCCCGGAGGAGGTCAAGACCGAGGCGCAGGCCTGCATCGACGCCTGGGGAGACACCCCCGGCTTTTTGCTTACGCTCGGTTGCGACTTCCCCATCAAGGTGCCGGCCGAGAACATCGAGGCACTGATGTCCTTCAAACCCTAACGGCAATCGGTTACCTGCAGGCCATTTCTTGCGAAAGGCACAGGGGAAAGAGCCCATTTTCTATTATCGGTTGAACTAAACCAATCGTGAAACGTCCTCGGCAACCCTCGGGTAGTGGTCCATGAGGGCCGTATCATGGCCGGGAAAAATCAGGTCTATGGATGAGGCCCTGGCTCGGATCTTATCGTAACTCTTCATCCAGGCAACCATATCTGTAATAATTGCGCTGGGGATGTCCGTACGGTAACTGGAGAATATATGTGCTGCATCGGAACCGACGATAGCTATCCCTTTCTCTGTGTTCACGGCTACAACCTGAAGCCCGACGGTATGACCCGGACAGAGGAGCAGCTCGATCCCCGGCAGGATCTCTTTGTCACCTTCGATGAGCCTGAGCCGGTCTGTGCCCTTCAATTCTGCCAGATAACGATTCGCGACAGGATCTGTAACGTGAAGGAATGGCGCTCTTCCGGCAATCGGGTCGTTCATCCAGAAATTGAACTCTTTTTGCTGGACGAAGATCGTCGCCCGGGGGAACATTTGAATCCCGCTGATGTGGTCAAAGTGGATGTGACTAACCACAAGGTATTTCACCTCCGCAGCGACAATGTCGATCCTTTCCAGGACCTCGCTCGGTTTGACGTAACCGACCAGATCGCGCTCCCTGGCTAATGTGGGAGCACAACCGCAGTCTACGACAATCGTCTTGTCCCCTCCGCGAATGACAAAGACATAATAATTAATTCGGATGCTCTTATCCATATCCTGAAACCAGTGCATCATCGGCGCCGGCCTGGTAAAGGGCCCGGCGTATTTGAAGGCATAGATTTGGTAAGTTGGAATATTCATTCGTTATGGCTCCCTTCCAAGAGATCCTTATATCGTCTGTCCACCGTCCACTCGGACAATTTCCCCTGTGACAAAGGAACCGGCATCCGAGGCAAGGAAAAGGGCAAGCCGAGTGATTTCCACCTGCTGGGATTCACCGAATCATTCGAGTTCAATTTCCTTTAGTCCAAACGGGGACCCCTTCCTCTCAGGGCAAGGTCAGTTTTCACAGGCTTTGCCACATGAACGACCATTTGCTGCATCCAGACCTGAGTTGTCCCTTCAACATCAGGAAAGGAGTAACAAATTAGCCGATTTCGAATTTAAGATCTCTGTTTTTTCTCTCCATATCCTGGGCCTGTGCCACTGTGATGGCGATAACATTGACGACATTTTCCATGTCTGTGGCCCGGTGAAGGACATTGAATGGTCTGCTGATCCCCATGAGAAGGGGGCCCACTGCCTTGGCGCCACCCAGCCGATCCAGGAGCTTGTAGGCCACATTGGCAGCAGCCAGTTCAGGAAAGACAAGGACATTGGCCGGACCTCCCAGACGATTGAAAGGATACTCCCTCTCCAGAATGTCGGCGACCACAGCGGTATCCGCCTGCATCTCGCCATCGATGATCAGGTCGGGGTCCTTTTCTCGGGCCATCAGCACGGCCTGTCTGGCCCTTTCCGAATCGGGGTGGCGTGTATCTCCGAAATTGGAAAATGAGATCATAGCCACTCGTGGGGTTACGTCAAAAAACCTGGCCATTTCCGCCGCTAAGATTGCGATTTCCGCCAGGTCGCATGAGCTGGGAGTTATGTTCACCGTCGGATCGGCAAAGAACAGGGTATGACTCTTGGAGATCATGAGATAAACCCCGGAAACCTTTGAAACGTCTCTCCGGCGCGGGATTACCTGGAGAACGGGGCGGATGGCATCCGGGTATGACCGGGTAATGCCGTGGACCTGTCCGTCCACCAGGCCTTCGTGCACCATCATGGCGCCGAAGATGTAACGGGTACGCAACTGGCGCCGGGTTTCAGTCATGGACCATCCCTTCCGGCCACGCAGGTGGAACAGTTTTTCGACAAAGCGGTCCAGGTGCGGACTTTTCAGATTGTCTTCAATCTCTATGCCATCAAGGGGAATGTGTAACGCGTCTGCCCGGCTCCGGATATCCGCCTCATTCCCGAGGAGCACGGGCCGGCATATCCTCTCACGCACGGCCTGATGGGCAGCACGTAGGATAACGGGGTGGCTTCCCTCGGGTAGGACGATGCGCTTGGGATTGATCTGGGCCCGGATGATGATCTTTCGCATGATTTCCCGTTCCGGACCGAGCCTTGCCTCCAACTGCTGAACGTACTCGGTCTGGCCCTTCAATCGGATCCTCGCAACACCGCTTTCAACGGCTGCTTTTGCCACTGCAGGTGCCACTGTGAGCAGGACCCGGGTATCCAGGGGCTTTGGAATGATGTATTCCGGTCCAAACTGAATCGGCTTCCCCCCATAGGCCCGAACGACCGAATCGGGGACATCCTCACGGGCCAGGTCGGCCAGAGCGCTGACCGCCGCAATTTTCATCTCCTGGTTGATGGCGGTAGCCCGAACATCCAAGGCCCCCCTGAAGATGAAAGGGAATCCGAGGACGTTGTTTACCTGGTTTGGGTAGTCGGATCGGCCCGTTGCCACGATCGCATCCGGTCGGGCGGCCTTGGCCTCGTCATACCCGATCTCCGGGTCAGGATTCGCCAAAGGGAAAATGATCGGTTTTTCTGCCATGAATGAAAGAAGTTCAGGCGTAAATGCCCCCTTCACCGAAAGACCGACCAGGACGTCTGCCCCCCTGACCGCGTCTGCGAGGGTGCGCCTGTCGGTGTCAACGGCGAATTTTTCTTTATATGGGTTCATGCCCCGGGTACGACCTTTGTAGATGACGCCCTTGGAATCCACAAGATATAGGTTTTCCTTTTTTGCGCCCAAAGCGATATACATTTGGGCGGATGCTATGGCAGCAGCGCCTGCACCATTGACAACAATCCGCAGGTTCTCCATACGCCGTCCGGTCAGTTCGCATGCATTCAGCAGGGCTGCCGCTGAGATAATGGCGGTGCCGTGTTGATCGTCGTGGAACACGGGGATGGACATCCTTTTCATGAGCTGTTCTTCGATATAAAAGCAGTCAGGGGCCTTGATGTCCTCCAGGTTAATGCCCCCGAATGTAGGTTCCAGCAGCTCTATGGCACGGATGAACTCATCCGGATCGGTGGTATTGACCTCGATATCAAAGACATCCAGATCTGCAAATCGTTTGAAGAGGACGGCCTTTCCCTCCATCACCGGCTTCGCGGCCAGGGGACCGATATTCCCCAGACCAAGCACGGCAGTCCCGTTTGAAATGACGCCGACCAGATTGCCGCGGATGGTGTAATCAAACGAGCGCTCCTCGTTTTCCTTGATCTCGAGGCACGGGACGGCAACGCCCGGGGTGTAGGCCAGGCTTAAATCCGATTGAGAGATGCACGGTTTGGTAGGCGTTACCTCTATCTTGCCGGGTCGAGGTTCTTTGTGATACCGAAGTGCTTCTTTCTGGAGCATCATGATCTCATCTCCGGTCTATCTAGGGTGGTTAGTGTGAGGCATCAGATGAAATAATAGTGCCATATTTGATAATAGCTTCTATTTTTTCGCGTAGCAAGGGTTTGTTGTCTTGAGAAGGATCAGGTGAGAATCAATAGACGCCAGGAAAGGTTCAGCGGAGCGGTTCAGCCCTTGATATACCCGCAACGTTGGAAAGGTCGAGGATGCCGCAGACCTTAGGCGTCGCGGGTGAAGTCATCCCACGGCGGGATATCCTCGGCTTTCCCGTAGACTCAATAAAATGGCTTTTTTTCCTGCCTTCAGGATGCTACCATGACTGGATTCCAGATAAGCATTAGGGATGAAGGAACGGCGGGAAATGTGTAGCCTCAAACTTGATGGTCTCGTAAAAAGTATGTTTTCTCGCAAAGACGCCAAGAACGCCAAGAAAAGATCTTTTAACATTAACAAGTTAACTTTGCGAGCTTTGCGCCTTTGCGCGAGATTTTGACTTTTTACGAATGCATCAAACTTATTTTGCCATTTCATTTATGCAACAAAGGGCTCACTCAAAAGTTTTGGGAGAAAGGTCAATCGTAGACCCCCAAGACTTCCACAAAGCAGGCCGCATGGAGCGTCGAACAACCATGAGATTTAAACGCGTTTTTCTGTTTGCCGTCACCCTCTGGTTTCTTCTCTGCCCCCTGACGCACCCATCTGAAGCGGATCCCTTTGCGGGGGCCGCCCCTGTCCCCGGAACGACAAGAGCCCCCCTCGCCCTTCTCCAACCCGGCTTGCAGGTGGCTGAACGCCAACGGCCGGCGGAGATGGCGTCTATGGATGCAGACCTGACAGCGGCCCAGGCCTATGCCGCAGAAGTGCTGGCATATCTCCTACAGGTAACACTCGGAATGGCCGGGGACCCCCGATATCGCGAACAATGGCGGACCCGGGGACTGGAAGAACCCCTCGATTTCCAGAACATCGTCGCGACCATGACAGAGCCAGAGCGGAACGCCCTTGATCTCATGGTTCTGGATCCCAATATCCTGGACCTCACCACCGTGCTCTACCACTACGACAAGGGGCTTAGCCTCTACGAAGGGGACTACGGCGTCACCAGCATCTACCCGGCCTCTGAGTTCATCGCCATCCGTCTCCTTCTACTCAAGAAGATCCACGCCGGAAAGAAGGTGGGCCTTGCCGCCCTTATGGCCCGGAAAAATCTCCTCCGCAATCCCGAGGCCAGACCCACGGAAGAAGACCTCCAGGCCATGAACCTGACGACCCCGGAGCTTAAGCTCCTGCAGGAGATCATTCGAAGTAAACCCCACCTGTTTCAGTACCTCAGGTCGCCCTTTCTGGTGGAGGCCCTTTACGGGGCCGGCGCAGTAGCTGAAGACGCTTTTGTCAGGGAGAAGATGGGCCAGGCCAGGTATCGGGGATACCCATGCCGGCGCCTTCATGGTTCCGACCGGCCGGACGCGGTCAAGATACTTTTTCTCCCGTCCATGACTGATGAATTCGTTCATGGCCAGCCGAACGCCCGTCTCTCGCCCAATCGGTTCCAGCCTACCGGCTTTTTCCTTGACATGGTCCGGAAACTGGCCCGGGAAATCGAGGCGGCAACGGAAAAGCATATGGAGAAAGGATTCCTTTCAGTGGGAAATATTCATTCTCCTGTGGGAAGATCCCGGTGGGAGGCCATCTGGTCCCGGATCGCCGGAAAATACCTGGGTTTCTACGTGGCGGACCAGAGGCCTTTTGTGGTTTATCCGGAAAACGCGGCCCAGGCAATCCAGGACATCTGCCCCCAGGCGGACTTCACCGTGATCATACTGGGCAAAAATGTTTGCAAGTCCATCTTTCTCGACCGGAAAACGGATAGTTATCCCTCTGTAGACCGGATTTATGTGGATATCATGGACATCAAACACTCACGAACAGAAGAGGACGCCCAGGCCATAGCCTGTTTCATCAGCGAGCGCATAGAGGAACGTCTGGTGGCAGGCCGGATGAGGGGTGGTGTCCTTCAATAATCAAACCGAACACCTCCGCCCGGAAGAAGCAGGTGAACCGGAGGGTTGAACTTGTCGTATCTAAGTGATAATATACAAATCAGATCACAGGAGGTATCAGCCATGAAAGCGATCAACGCCATAACATTCCTCTCCGTGGTGCTCCTTCTGGCCGTTGGGTGCGCCTCAAGCCGATCAGGGAAGTCCTACACGCGCGATCAGGCACGGGAGATCCAGACGGTTCAGATGGGAACGGTTCAAGGGGTTGAAGCGGTTCAGATTGAGGGCACAAAGACCCCCGTAGGCGTTATCGCAGGAGGGGCCCTTGGCGGGGTTCTCGGCAGTTCCATCGGTCATGGTTGGGGATCAGTCATTGGCGGGACCGCAGGTGCGGTAGCCGGTGGCCTGGCGGGCGGCGCCGTGGAGGAAGAGGTCACCAAGAAGGACGGTATTGAGGTAACCGTCAAATTGGACAGTGGCAAGACCATTGCCATAGTCCAGGAAGCAGATGAAACCTTCCGGGTTGGGGACCGGGTCCGAGTCTTGACCGGTCGGGACGGCACGGCACGGGTGAGATATTAGGCCTAAAACCATAGGCCTGCCTTTTCATTTTTTGGAGGTCTTGTGTAGCGATCCACGCTCTAAAGATATCTGCCTTGCAAGGTAGATTTTTGCCTGGCTCTGGTATGGCACGTCCTTTTTGTTCGCAAGGGTCTTTAGCTCTGCCAGCATACCCTCCGGGAGTCGAATCGAAATCGACCTTACCGAATCGGCGACAGACTGCAGACCCCATCGAGATCCTTCCCTGGTGCTTATTTCTTGAACAGCTCCGGGATGGGCAAATTCTTTGATCATCGTGCACAAAATCCTCATCCCAAGCTGTCCCTTTTCCCTTTTGATTTATTTACTCTGGCAACTTATTATCCTATGGATGTCCCCTGGTTTCACACAGGATCACCAAGAGAAAGAGGATTAAAATGGAGCTATTAGAAGCGATTAAAAGTCGGAAGTCCGTTCGTGCTTTCAAACCTGAACCCGTATCCACGGAGACCATCAAGAAGGTCTTGGAAATTGCTACCCGGGCCCCGTCCTCTGTGAACTCTCAGCCCTGGGAGTTTTTCATCGTCAAAGGAGAGAAACTGGACGAGATGAAGAACAAAATGGTCGAGCAGCTTCGTCGAGGTAATAAGCCCTGTCCGGATGTCCCTCTTCCCGGCAAAACAGGAACAGACATGGGACTGCAGGGCGTTTATAAGAAGCGGCAGGTAGTCCTGGGCGTAACCATGTTTAAACTGTTGGGGATTGCCAAGGGGGATCAGCAGGCCATCATGGACTACATGGCGTCGATGTATCGGTTTTTCGACGCACCGGCCGTAATCATCATTGTCATTGACAAGATGTTACAACTCACGTATCCCCTGATCGACACAGGCGCTCTCATTCAAACAATCGCCCTGACCGCCCTGGAATTCGATCTTGGCACCTGTATCATGCGGGCCATCGTCGACTATCCGGAGCAGGCCAGAAAGATCGTCGGCATTCCGGATTCCAAGCATCTTATCATCGGCATGACCATCGGCTACCCTGACTGGGATCATCCGATTAACTCGTTCCAGACTGAACGCGATGAGTTGGAGGGTCTGCTGACGGTTGTCGAGTAAAAAAAGAGAAGCGCAGTCCTATGTGCCGCATGATTCCGGTCTAGCCTGAGTTTCCGGTTTATATTTTCAGACAAAGGCTGAACCTTAACCCCAACGCTGCAAAAGTGGAGGATGCCATAGGTATTAGGCGTCAATAATCCGCGAATCCCGTGTTTCTCTGGTAGATCTTGACCAAATGCCTTTTGTGATGTACCGTTAATCGCATACGTTAGAAAATTTTGAAATGAAAACCTTAACATTCACCGATTTCACCGTGAGGGCTGATCGAATCGATCAAAGGGGAGCCTGTATTGCCGAAGTTCAAGGGAACCTGTGAGGACTATCCTTACCAGTGCTGTTTCGCCGGGAAGAAGCTGGATGAACTTCCGGAGTGGTTGAGGAGTTAAAGCTAAAGGGGGTATGAAATGAAATATGCGCGTTTTGAGTATGAGGGGAATGAGCATTATGGGATGGTCCAGGGAGAGGAGCTTTTGGAGCTCGACCGCTCCATATTGGATGACCCGAAAGAGACTGGTAAACGGTATCGAATATCGGCAGTGAAGCTGCTTCCACCGATCATTCCGAGCAAGATCGTCTGTATCGGGCAGAACTACCTCGAGCATATAAAGGAGATCGGCGCCACTCCACCGGAGCAACCTCTCTATTTCCTGAAGCCTCCCTCCTCTCTGATCGGACCGGGGGACGACATCATCTATCCAAGCATCGCCACACGGGTTGATTATGAGGGAGAACTCGCAGTGGTCATCCGAAAGACCATGAAACATATCTCGAAGGACGAAGCGAAGCAGTATGTCCTGGGCTATTCCTGTTTCAATGATGTGACCGAGCGTGACCTGGTGACCAAGGCGCCTTTGAATCTCACCCTTGGAAAGAGCTTCGACACTTTCGGTGCCTTCGGGCCATATATCGTCACCGATGTCGACCCCGATAGACTCCAATTGAAGACCTATCTGAACGGCGAGCTGATGCAGGACGACAACACCAGCGAATGCGTTTTCGATGTTCAAACCATCCTTAGCTACGTGTCTCAATGCCTCACCCTCTGTCCCGGAGACATCGTGAGCACGGGGACACCCAAGGGAATAGGACCCATGAGACCGGGAGATTGGGTTGAGGTGGAAATAGAGAAAATAGGCAGATTGTCCAATAGGGTGAAGGCCGCGGATTAAGGAGTCGTTCAAGATTACGTTCGCAAAATTGACGCCCAGATTCAGGTCAGATTTGGTTGCCGCGATTGAGTGAAGCCACCCCAGAGAAATAGGCTCCGCATTTCACGGGGCAGGCAGGAATAGCCCCGCCTCGGCGGGGTTTCGAGGACTTCAGGATTGAGTGGCGACCGAAGATGGCCCAAAGCTGAGATGTCCCGCTTCAGCGGGATGAAATTATTTTTGCGCGAGCCCTTAGCAGATGCATCTACACGCCTAAACCGTTATCCGTTCCACAAAACGTTCCATACGCCTCATGGCTTCTTCAAGGTCAGAAAACGTCTTGGCATAGCAGATCCGGATAAACCCCTCACCACCCTCTCCGAAGATTGTGC
>CAZACO010000019.1:0-15982 GCA_964483185.1 uncultured Desulfobacteraceae bacterium | reverse complement strand
CTTTTTCTTCTTGTCGGCAGCGACCATGGCAACCGGCTCATCACGCAACGGATCATTCGGATCTTTATCAACAACCAGGAAAACCCCTGCCGGACATGCAGAAACGCAATCCCCACAACCATCGCATTTATCCGTATCAATCGTTACAAAAAAATCGCCGGAGGCATCTTTATACCCGTAATTCGCTAACATGGTATTACCTTTTCCTCCCCTTCCCCTTCTGGCAGAGTGCAACCCCGAACAGGGCCGCGCCCACAGCGCCGGCGATCTGGGTATCCCAGTCGGTCTTCATACGCTCCAGCTTGATCATCGGCATCAACCGGTCCATCACGCCCCGGTTCTTTGCCATCCCGCCGGTAACCGCGAACCCGGGAGTTACTCCGAGCCTCTCCACGAGAGAAAAGATCCGCTCTGCCATGGCCCTGCAGTATGCGGCGAGGACTTGTTCAGTGGTCCACCCCTCTCGCAGCAGTCCCGTAGCCTCTGACTTGGCATAGACCACGCAGGTGCTCGAAACGGCCTGGGGTTCTTCCTTGACCTGGAACGACCGCTCTCCCACATCGTTGATCGGAATCCCCAGCAGATCCGCAAAGACCTCCATGCCGCGCCCTGTGCCCGCAGCGCACTTGTCGTTCATCAGGAAGTTGGTCACCTTCCCTTTTTCGTCGCACTGGATCGCCTTGATATCCTGCCCGCCCACGTCGAGGACCGTGTGTACCTCCGGGCCATAGATGAAGTTGGCCCCCCTGGCATGGCACGCAATCTCGGTAATCGACCTGTCTGCAAATGGAATATTGACCCGGCCATAACCGGTCCCGATACAATAGTCCATCCTGTCTTCGGGCATATCCGTAGCTTCAAGGGCATAGTTCAGGGCATTTCGGGCGCTGTCGGGGCTGTCCGATCCGGTCCTCATGTTGGCATAGACATGTATCTTCCCATCCGCCATGATGCACGCCTGTGAGCTGACGGAACCCACGTCAATACCCACGGTGATGAATCTGGCATCTCTCCAGTCCATATCAGGATCCTTCCAGTTGGACTCTGTCCACCTCCAGAACTCTTGTTTCTTCTCATCCGCCAATTTGGTTTCCTCCAGCAAAAACCGGTTATCAGTTATTCGTTACTGGATCAGCCCCGGAATATACATATCGTTTTTTCACAGGCATCCTGACATACGATGAACAAATAAGGATTAACTGTCCTTTCCTACGCCTCCTCGGCGGCGACCACTGCCGCACCCAACGCCGCCCCATATTCCGGGGCTTCTGGAATATAGATGGTGTCGAGCTTCAGTTCGCGCTTCATGGACGTAACAAAGCCCGGATTGTAGGCCACGCCCCCGATCATCACCACATCCTCATTGACACCGACCCTCCGGATCAGGGACACGATACGGCTGGCCATGGCATCGTGGATCGCCTTGCTGATGTCCGGCTTTGAGGTCTTGGCATGGATCAGCCCCACCACCTCGGACTCCGCGAAAATGACGCACTGGGCGTTCATCGGGATCTCCTTGTCTGACGTCAACGCAAGGGGACCCAGCTCCTCAAGTGGGGTCTCAAGTGCTCGGCCCATGGCCTCGATAAAGGCCCCTGCGCCGGCCGCGCACTTGTCATTAATGACAAAATCAACCACGTTCCCGTCTTCATCGATCTTGACGGCCCTTCCCTCTTCGGCGCCCACATCGGTCACGGTCCGGGCGTTCGGAAAGAAGAAGTTGGCCCCCTTTGCCATGGCCTTGATATCATTGACCAGACCGCCGACATTCTTGATCGCATTCTTGCCTGAACCGGTTCCACACGTCCTCTCAATATCCCCTTCGGAAATGCCGGCGTCTTTCAGCGCGGCTTCCCAGGAGCCGACAACGGCCTTATTCTGGTCAAACCCGGTCAGGACCATCCCTTTACCGATGATCTGGCCGTCTTTCAAAACAATTATCTTGGTGCTCTTGGCACCGCAATCGATTCCTGCCGTTATCATTTGTTCAACCTTTCATTTCGAATCGTTGATTGATCTTCTAAGATCACTTTTCTAAAAGCTTAAAACTCGCTTTGCTCGGACATTTGAAATTTCTTGAGGGTCCATTTTATCAGGTTCATTCAAAAACGCATCTGAAAAGACTGAAAGCCATCCATACCGGGCAGACACGTGATTCATTGCTTCGTTGATTGCGGGATCCTCCACAACGGCTTTGCACGTGTCAGGCGTAGCGATTGGGGCCACGGATTCGTTGAACGAAAACGGGCGCAGAAGATGTTAAAATCGTGGATTACCACTGAGGTGAATCAATCATGGAAAGGCTTAAACCCGTCACCCTCGATGAAATTCTTCTGGAAGAGGTCCTCAAACCGATGGGGCTGAGCCGGTACCGTCTGGCCAAGGAAATCCCAGGATCTGGTCCGACGTCAAGATTATCCAGGAACTTACTTTTTTGCCCGCTCTGCCCCATGATTACAGGCTGTAAGAGTGGTCCGCAGGCTTCATCTGGGAAGAGATGCAATTAGGGTAGTCCGGCAACGAGCCGAAGACAGGGTCATCTTCCCACCCGGAAATGCCCGCAGCCCTTTTGGCCGCAGCCTTGTATTTTCCCCAGTCAGCGCCGGCGTATACAAACATCCTCTGTGCGGCCAGGGATCCTTCCCCATGGATGCTTCCGATCTGGAAATGAGGGTTTGTGAGATCCTTCAATAATCTGATGGCCCGAAGTCTGTGTTCGGTCGGGATACCGGCTTTCCCGCCGAGATACTTCTCTATCCAGGGTCGGGTTTCAGGGTTGGTCCAGTCACCGTATGTGGGTACAGTGTCCGCAATACCGCCGCAGATGTCGTGAGCCGTCTTCACCGCCTGATGGTAGTTGTCTGCGAACAGGTATTTGGCCGTGTTCGTGTAAATCGTGTTGGGGCTCACCACGTCTGAGTCCGGCTGCCTTTCGCATTCGAGGCAGGACGCCTTGCCTATGACGCCCACGGCCTCGGCATACATGGCCAGCCAGGCCAGCTTGTCCCGTATGTGAGAGACCTTTTCCACCCCGTTGTACTCGGCCACCAGCGCGGCAACACCTGCCAGCATCTCGAGTTCCGTGGTCATGCGGCAAACACCAAAAAGCCGGTGAAAGGTTGCAAAGGCGTAGGTGACGTCTCTGGAAAACTTCCATTCCCCGCATAAAAAGACCCGATCCCATGGCACAAAGACATCATCAAAGACAATCATACACTCGGAGGTACCGTGTCCGTAGGCCGTGGTGACCGGGTAATCCCAGGCCCCCGCCTCCCCCGATTCCCTCATGGGCGGCTCCGAGGCAATGAGTTTGATCCCTTCTGCATTCAGGGGCGTGGCGAAGACCACGGCATAGTCTTTGTCCTCCTCACCGTGGGCACGGCATGGCATCACAATGGCCTCATTGGCGCCCGGGGTGGAACTGATGTGCATCTTCGCTCCCCTCACAACGATCCCCTCTGTCTGCCGATCGACCACCCTGACGTAGTAATCCTGATGTCCTTCCTGCTTCGAGGGGCGAAGGCTCCTGTCCCCCTTCACATCGGTCATGGCGCCCGTGATTCCGAGATCACCTCTCTGCAAGTACTTCCGATAGGCCTCCACCCGTTCCCCATACTGGGTTCCCAGACGCCTGTCCATCCTCTCCGCCACAACCTTTGAGGCCTCCAGTGCGTCAATACCCATGCAGTGGAGTTGGGTCCCACCGCCCGTTCGCCATGTGGTCAGGAAGACCTCTCTTCGTTTCAGAAGATCCTCGGCACTCTTCGGAGAGATGAACAGGGCATTCACTGCTTCGCCCTCTTCGTTCTTCGCCACAAAGAGATCGTGATATTTTGGGTCGTTGGGGAAGAAGTAGTCCATAGACGCGCTCCGAATGACATTCCTGAGCAGGGGGTGCGTCGTCACGTCCCTTACTCTCTCTCCCAGACAATACAGGACTCTATCGTCCTTCAGGCTCTCCAGGTATTGCTCCACAGATCTGATCATGCCAACCTCCTATAAAATGTCCTACATGCCCATACCGCCATCTACCCTGATGACCGCACCGGTCACATAGGCGCCTTTGAATGCCAGAAAACTGACCATCTCTGCGATCTCATGGGTCTCCCCGGGACGTCCCATGGGTATCGCTTCGATTTCCGATTTGAGCCTCTTCTCGGTGTTGAAGAGGGGTGCTGTCATGTCGGTTTGCAGGAAACCCGGTACAACCACATTGGCTGTAATGCCTCGTTTGGCAACCTCCTTGGCCAGGGATTTCGTGAATCCGATGAGCCCGGCCTTGGCTGAGCCGTAGGCCGTATCCCCGGGAGAGCCGTGGACGCCCGCATTGGAGGAAATGTTGATGATCCTGCCCCAGCGCCGCTCAACCATCATCGGGACCACATACCTGCAGCAGTTGAAGGCTCCCTTCAAGGTCGTTTGGATCACGAGGTCCCAGTCTTGCGGTGCGATTTTTTGGACTCTCCCTCCCCTGTGAAGTGCCGCGTTATGCACGAGAATGTCAATAGGGCCCAGTTCCTTTACCGCTTGATCCACCATCGCCTTCACCTGGCCTTCATCAGCCACATCGGCCTTCACCCGTATAGCCTGCCCCCCCATCCTCCTGATCTCTTCCGCCACTTCTTCGGCTGCATCCGGTCTCGATCTGTAATTGACGACCAGGTCTGCGCCCTGACCGGCCAGATCGAGGGCAATGGCCCTCCCGATCCCCCTTGCCGCCCCTGTTACCAGAGCAATCTTCCTATGTGAATCCATCACGGACCCCTTTCTGTTTCATGACAGAATCAGAGGGACGCCGCTTGTCACCTGAGATCCGCCGACGAATGCCGGATGCGGATACCCGACGGTCCTTGGCTTGGGACCCCGTTTTGTCCGCAAGGGGGAGTCCGGCGCAGGGGTCCTCCCTGTTCGCGCGGTAACTCAGTAACCGAAATTCCATTGTGTCATGCCCCAGTCTTTCTTTGCATTTTCACCTCAACAACGCGTGGGCCAAACGCACGTACATCTCAACCCCTTTGGGAAGGATTTCCTCATGGAAATCAAACCGGCTGTTGTGCAGGGACGCTGAGCCTTCAAAGCCGGCCCCTAAGAAAAAGAAGAAGCCCGGGACCTTCTCCAAGAAGAAGGCCATGTCGTCCCCGGCCATAATCGGTTCCGGTTCGAAGACACGGTCAGGCCCCACGACTTCCCCGGCGCAGCAACGGACGATTTCGACCAGAGCCTCATCGTTTACGGTGGGCGGGTAGCCGCGGTGGTATTTGAACTCATATCCAGCCCCCGTGGCCTCGCAGACACCTTTGATAATCTTCTCCATCCGTTCCCGCCAGGAATCCCAGATTCCCCGATCGAAGGTCCGGGTCGTTCCCGAGATCTCGCTCTCACCCGGGATGCTATTGAAGCTGGTACCGGCATGAAAAGTGCCGACGGTCAATACGACAGGATTCAGGGGGTTGACCTGCCTGCTGACAACCCGTTGCAGGGCATTGACGACCTGCACGCCAACGTCAATCGGATCCACACACAGGTGAGGCATGGCCCCATGGCCACCTTTGCCGAGGATCCGCAGATCAAACCGGTCGTTGGCGGCCAGCACGCACCCGGCCTTTACGCCAATGGTTCCTTCGGGTGCGCCGTGCAGATGGCAGCCAAGGGCGAGGTCCACCTTCGGGCGTTCCAGCACGCCTGCATCGATCATCGGTTTCGCACCGCCCGGGCCCTCTTCAGCAGGCTGGAAAACGAATTTAATCCTGCCTTTTAATTCTCCTTTGATCTTGCTGAGTATGGAAGCCGCACCCAGGGCCATCGCCATATGGGCATCATGCCCACATGCGTGCATAAACCCGTCGTGCGTGGAAGCAAAAGGCAACCCGGTCTTTTCCGCCACCGGAAGCGCATCCATGTCTGCTCGGATCATCAAGGTCTTTCCTTCTTTTCCGAATTCCAGCAAGCCCACCACCCCGGTTCCAGCCACCCCGGTTTCCACATAGAGCCCCATTCTGCTCAGGCGATCGGCGACAAGGGCAGCGGTCTTCCGTTCATCGAATGCCGTTTCGGGAATCCTGTGCAATTCTCTTCTCGCCGTTATAATGGCTTCTCTCTCGTCCTGGACCCGTCTCTTGAAATCAAACATTGAAGATGTCCTCCGCTCCATTTCCCGGAGTTCCCCATGATTTACGGGATGTGCTCAACCAATCATGGATACGCCCTTATCGTAGGCCGAGAGATTCAGGGCGACCTTGTCCGGACTCATCCTTCGCAGGAGGACCGCCTCAAAGTGCTGCCTCTCGAGAGGAAGGATGCCCGTCGCTGCGAGGGCTCCCACCAGGATCACGTTTCCGAGTATGGGATTTCCCATTTTCAGGGCCGCTGCCGTTGAATCGATAAACCACGCGTGCCGGGACAGCTCTTGGATCCATCCTTCAAGGTCTTGAAGAGGCGGGTAGACCTGGTCGCCACAGATCACCCCGATGGGGTGGATCGGACGGGTATTGGTGAGGACCATGACCTCTGGGTTCCCATAGGTTTTCAGAACGCGAACGGCTTCGGTCGGCTCAAGGGAAACCACCATGTGGGCCATGCCCCCGGGTATCTGGGGAGAAAAGGCCGAGTGGGCGGATACCCTCAGGTGGCTCATGACCGAGCCCCCTCTCTGGGAGGCCCCGAAGGTTTCCCCGATGGTTATGTAGAGATCCAGGCGGGAAAGCATTTCTCCCACCATGCGGGAGGCGAGGACATTACCCTGTCCTCCGGTGCCCGTGATGATCAGGTTATAGGGATCGTGTGACAACCGCATTTCTTCCATCTCCTATACCACCTCCCTTCTCTCTATGGCGCCGGAAGGACACATGGACGCACAGAATCCGCACCCCGAACAGATTACCTCATCGATTTTGGCCGTCTTGTTTTCACTGTCCCAGATCAGGCCGGGACATTTGAATATCCTCGTGCACAGCCGGTTACACCCGCAGTTCTCCCCCTGGCAGAGGCTGTTATTGATAGTCATGTGGAACATTTTCCTGCCTTTCCTTTCAGGGCTCAAGGCGCAGGATTGACGAAGGACCACGACCTTCACCCCCTGGCGGTCCTCCATCGTCTCCAGGAGGGTCTTTTGTGTTGTCTCCGGATCAAAGGGGTCGCACACCTTTACTTTGGCTCCCATGGCCCGACAGAGTGCAGGGATGTCAACGGCGGGGACCTCTTCACCTGTGGCGTTTACCTCAAGACCCGGATGGGCCTGAAACCCTGTCATGGCGGTTCCACCGTTATCCAGAACAATCAGGGTGATGTTGGCCCTGTTGTGGATGGCGTTGACCAGGGCCGGCATGGCCGCGTGGTAAAAGGTGGAGTCCCCGCAGACGGCAAAGGCGGGCTGGATCAGGCCGAAGCTCTCCAGCTTCCCGAATCCGCTCGCCAGTCCGGCACCCGAGCCCATGGAATGAAGCGTCTTGATGGTTTCGAATCCGCTGGGTGAGATACCGATGGCATAGCATCCGATATCACCACACACAAACCCTCCCCGATTGTCCAGTTGAAGGGCATTGTGGATCGACCAGAAGGAGGCCCGGTGCGGACACCCGGGGCAAAAGGTCAGGGCCCGCGCAGGCGCACCCGCCACCGCGATCGCTTCCGCTCTTTCCAGATAGACCTGGGGAACGCCCTTGTAGGGAATCTCCAGGATTCTGGAAAGGGCCGTCACGACCCGGTCCGGATTCATTTCGTTCTCGCTGGGAAGGCTGCCGTCAGCCTTTCCGAAGAACGTCTTGACGCCGATCCGGGGGCCGAGTTCGGCTGAAAGGGCCTTGATGTTTTCCTCCATAAAGGGGAGGACTTCCTCGACGACCAGAACCCTGTCCGTGAGGCTGAGGTATTTTTCCAGGAGACGGGGCGGCAGGGGCCATGTGGTACCCAGCTTCAAAAGGCCCACCCGGTCGGTAGCACCCACGAGATGGATAGCCTCGCGGCTGTACAGATGGCAGACCGAGCTTGTGATGAGAAGGAGTTCGGGCCTGTCCGGGCCGGTGTATATATTAAATGGCGCGTCCTCAAAGACCCTAACGGCCTTTTTCAGTTTTTCGTGTTGTCTGCGACGGAATTCACCGACGGCCCAGGGCCAGTTGACGGCGGGACCTTCCATGGTGTCCAGCGGAGATCCATCGTAGATGAAACGGGCACGGACCCGGGCATCACGGAGTTCCCCCATGACCACGTTGCCGCTCGCATGGGAAAGTCGCGTAACGCTGCGGATCAGGATCACATTCCTGATCTCCTCGGAGAGGTCAAAGGCCCAGCAGGTCATGTCCTTGGCCTCTTGAAGGTCTCCAGGCTCCAGCAGGGGGAGTTCCATCATTTTGGCGTAGGGCCGCGAGTCGCCCTCATTGGTGCTGGATAAGAACCCGGGGTCGTCACAGGACACAAGGACCATGCCACCCCGGGTTCCATACTGCGCCAGGTGCAGGAGAAAATCCGCAGCCACATTCATCCCTACCATCTTCATGCAGGCAAGGGCGCGCAATCCGCTGTAGGAGGCTGCAGCGGCGACCTCCAGGGCCACTTTCTCATTGACAGACCACTCGACATAAATATTCCGCTCTTTAGCCGCGTTGGCAAGATTTTCAATGATTTCAGATGAAGGTGTGCCCGGATATCCGGCTGCAACGCTGATGCCAGCCTCCATGGCGCCCCGGGCGATGGCTTCGTTGCCCATAAGCAGCAATTTGGCGCCCTTTTCCGCTTCAGATAGAACGAACATGGTCTCCCCCCTCCTCGCCCAGGATGGTTTCAACGGATTTCGGATCGACCCTGAAAACAGAACGGCCACCACCCCCTGGGGTATTGGCAAGCCCTTGTTCTACAGCCCTTCTGAATCCCCGTTTCTTCTTGTTTGCGGCCGCAACCATGAGGTGGGCCAGGTTTTCTTCCGGCATTTCTTTCGTCTCAAGCCAACCCAGTTGTTCGGCCCTTTCAACAATCTGTGACCCAAGGTCCGTGCGGACGATGACCGTGTTCCACTTCGGTTCGCCTTCAACTATCCCGACAGAAACATCCGCCCATTCGGAGGTCATATCCGGGCAGAGGAGACAGCCTTCGGGAACCAGGGGGCGCACCTCATCCAAAGGGATTTGGATCGTCTCTCCATCCGTTTCGATGAGGAGGACCTCGGCCGGCGGGGGCGGAATGTCCATCTTCTCGATCTTCTTTACGTCCACGTGTTGCGAAGCCAGGTGAATGAAAGCGCGGGTATCGAGAGCCCATGTACAGAAGAGCCCTACTACCAAAGCCACGGGATCTGAGAATTCAGGGCGGTTAAGGGAATTCGAGCGCATCTGGGTCAATGCCAGGGTCTGACAGGGTGTCCCCACCACGCCGATCTGACGATACCCTTCCCGTACGGCCCGGTTGAAAGCAGCGAGGGTAGGGGCGGCTGTGTATTTGGATGATGCACATGCAAGCACATCTTCAACGCGCGTTGCCAGTCGCGGTACGGGTACCAGTCCCTCCCGGTCCGTGAGCACAGCACTTTCTATCATGCCCTCTTTCATGGCAAAGGTCATGAGGGCCGTGACGGCACCGCCGGCCTGAAAACCCCTTTCCGGCATCCTCCTACCCGCCCGGGCCACCCGGATGTCCCGGTAAGGGCCGAGGGCGCTTGTTTGATACGGTCGCCCCCAGCGCCAGTTCGAGAGGGCATCAAGATCGACTTCCGCCCTGGGACAGTAAGCGTAGCACCGGCCGACATCGAGAGTGCACGGAAAGAGCATGGCTGTTCTGCCGCGGTGGGTCTTGAAATAGGGGCAAAGGTCGACACACGCCCCGCAAGCGACACATAGACTTCTTTGAAGGACGTCCTCCAGAAGCTCCTTAGGCCCGAAAGCTCGCATCATCCGTAGACCTCCCTGCTCGTGCTCGGCACTGCTAAACCGTTTCTGACTCATTAAGAGTGGCCCCGTGGCATCGTGCGCCTCCAAACCGAAGCCGAATGGGAAAAGGCCATCACGCCTTCTTCCCCCACCTTGTCATCCACTGTGTCTTCACCTCCGGGTTGACCGTGTAGTCAGGCAATTCCCCCTTAAGCGCCTGAACGACCTGAGTCATGGGCCTCCGATACAGATCCGCCTCTGCTGTTTCTGAGTACCAGGCGCTGTGTCCGGTGAGTATGACGTTCGTCATGGTGAGAAGCGGGTTCTCCGGATCGATCGGTTCATCGATCGTGACGTCGATCCCGGCCCCGGCGATGAGCGCTTCCTCCAAGGCCTGGATCAGCCCGGGTTGATCCATACATCCTCCTCTCGCCGTATTGATGAAATAAGCCGTTCGCCGCATCTTCTTGAATTGATCATAGCCGAACATGTTGCTTGTTTCTGAAGTGAGAGGGGTATGGATACTGATAAAATCGGATTCTCTAAGGAGGGTATCAAAATCGACGGGTATAACCCCCCGGCTCTCCATAACCGGCCCCAGAACATAGGGATCATAGGCAACAACGCGCATGCCTAATCCCAAGGCCTTCAGGGCCGTGGCCGTCCCGATCTTGCCGAGACCCACAATCCCTACTGTCTGCCCTCGCATCCGGTACATGGGCCGGGCGATTTCGTCCAAGGCCTTTTTGTCTACCGTAAACACCACCCGGCGTTCCCTCACCGCCCGGTCCGCCTGGAGCAACCTGTGGCCCAGGGCCAGCATCAGCCCAACCGCAAGTCCCGAGACCTCGTCCAGGCAGTAGTCAGGGACGTTGGTCACCGCTATACCCAGTTCGGTTGCCGCCTGCAGATCGGTCTTGTCATACCCGATGCCGATGCCCGCAATCACACGGCATTTGGGCAGGGCATCGAGAAGACGACGGTTGAAGGGCTGGATGGAGACCACGCCGATGAGGGCGTCCGCATCGCCGGCCCGGGCGATGATCTCATCTTCGGTCATCCACATTCCCTTGAGGAGCGTTGCATCCAGGGGCTGGAGCAGTTCATCGCCAAAATCGACGCCGGGCAGAGTAAAAATATTAACGACTTTGAAACTCATAATCTACCTCCATTACGAATTTTATACGCCCCGGCTTCCGCTTCCGGATTTCGGGCAACGGATTATCTCATCACTTGGGGCAAGTAAAGAGCAATCTCCGGAAAGAAGAAGAGTAAGGCGGCGCAGGCAAAAAGGCTCAGAAGAAACGGAAGGACGCCCGCATAGATCACGCCGAATGGCTCCCCCGTTATGTTCTTGACCACAAAGACGGAGATGGCCACCGGGGGGATGATCACCCCGATCATGAGGGTGATGCCGATCATAATACCGAACCATATGGGATCAAAACCAAGCTGGAGGACGGCAGGATAAAAAATCGGGGTTGCAAGGATCATAAATGCCAGATCATCGATAATGGAACCGCCGATCAGGTAGATGAAAATGATGATAATCATAATGAGGTTTTTGGGCAGGTCCAGACCGGATATCCAGTCCGCCGCGACAAAGGGAATCCCTGTAACAGCCAGGAAGTGACCAAACACGATAGAACCGCCAATGAGAAGGAGTACCATACAGGCCGTTCGAAGCGATTCCTTGAAGGAGTTCACTAACTTGTTGAAAGGAAGCGATCTCTTGGCATATGCCAGCACAAGTACCGCCGCTGTCCCGATACTTCCTGCCTCGGTCGGAGAAAACCACCCCTTCATGAGCCCACCGATGACTAGGTAGAAGATGATGGCCACCCACAGGAACTCGGGGGAGGACTTGATCCTCGCTTTCCAGGTTGCCCTCGGCGCCGCCTTGGCGATGGACGGATCGATCTTGACCCACCCGTAGATAACGAAAATGAAAAAAAGGGAGATGAGCAGTCCGGGGATCACTCCGGCCAGGAAGAGCTCGCCGATGGATTGTTCGGTGATGAGACCGTAGATCATGAGGGGGACACTCGGCGGAATCAACATGCCGAGCGTACCCACCGACGCCACCACGCCGGTTGAGAGCTTCTTGCTGTAACCCAGGCGCGTCATCTCAGGAATCGCAATTCCTGCAAAAGTAGCGCAAGTGGCCAGCGTAGAACCGCACATGGCCTTGAACAGCGTTGCGCCTGCCACGGTGGTCATGGCCAGACCACCAGGGATATGGCCCACGAATTTTTCCGCCGAATTGTAAAGTTTTTTCGCAATATCCGAGTTTGAGGCAACCTGCCCCATGAGAACAAAAAGAGGGATCACGGTAAATCCATAAGAGGTGAACGTCTCGAACAAGTCTTTGACAAGCATATTGGAGGCCGCGCTCCACGTGCCCAGGTAACCGATTCCGATAAAACCGATGATCGCCATGGCGTACGACAACTCGATCCCGGTCAGAAAAAAGAGCAACAAGACAAATATGCCGATGATTCCTGTCGTGATCTCATCCATTGCGGTCTCCAACAATCTTCAGGATCTGCGAAACGAAAGTGACACACTGGATCAGGCAGCAGAAGGCCAGTCCAAACGAAATCGGATAGTAGGGCATTCTGAATACGGGAGTCACTTCCTTTGTCCTCAAGAGATCGAAGCTCATCAGGACAAAGTTCCAGCTTATCCAGAGGAAGAGCCCTATTCCGATGATCCGGGTCGCAACCCTGATCTGATTGCTGGCCTTACGCGGAAGCATCACCAGCACGAAATCGACGTCGATGTGCCCTTTGAGCATCGACGTGTACGGAATGGCAAAGCCGATCACCACGGCGCCTAAAAATGAGATGATTTCAAAATCGCCGACAATCGGCATTCCGAAAGCCCTCATCAGCACATTCGTCAACGTGAAAAGGAACATAAAGGCAAGCGTCAGTCCTGATATGAGCAAGAGGAAATGGCACAGGGCACGTTCGAATGCGGGCCAGGCCTTCATGATGGACTCCTTTCATGACAGGAGGTTCCGGGGGCGTCGGCGGTGCCATCCCCCGGAATTTATGTGGGTCTTCTACTTTGGCGGTTCGCCAGGTGCGGTCTTCAGGTATTCCTGGCACCACAGAAGGACCTCCTCGCCGGGCAGGCCCTTCTCCTTCATGCTCGCGACATAGGCCTCCAGCACGGGTTGCATCCTCGCCTTCATGGCTGCCTCTTCCTCAGGGTCTGCCTTCACGATCTTCTGACCGCTTTTTATGGCGAACACACGCCCTTCGTCATCGATCGAGCTCCACAGCCTCGCCTGTTTCTCAAACCACTCCTCGTTGAGCTTTTCGATGATCTGCTGGATGTCTTTGGGCAACGAGTTCCATTTTTCCTTGTTCATGGCCACGAAGAAGCCGTTCGCATATGAGTTGCCCCAGTTTTCATAGGTGTACTTGCAAACCTCCCCGAATTTCCAGCCCTTCAAGGTCTCGATCGGGAGGAGGACGCCATCGGCGAGCCCCCGTTTCAGGGCATCATATGTCTCGAGCATCGGCATGGTGGTGGGGGTGGCTCCGGCAGCAGCGACCACTTTTGATGTGTTCGCGTCGCTCTTGATACGGAGTCCCTTGAGGTCTTCCATCTTGTTGACCGGTGTTTTTGTGTGGAAAAAGCCAGGGCCATGCGCGTGCAGATAGAAGAGTTTTACGTCGTCATACTCTTTCGGTTTGAATTTCTCATAGAATGCATTCGCCATATGCGTCGACTGATACCCGCTCTTGTAGCCGAGAGGAAGGACGATCACCTCTGATAAGGGCATCCTGCCGGGTGTATAAGACATGATGCTCAAGCCGATATCCACAATTCCTTTAACGACACCATCGTAGGTCTGGTTCGCTGATACGAGCGTGCCGGCAGGGAAGAAGGCAACCTTGACACGCCCGTCCGTCCTCTTCTGTAACTCTTTGCACCACTCCTTATAAAGAAGGGAATGCGGGTGATTGGGTGGGAAAAAGGTACCAAATTTCAGTTTGTAGACAGGGTCTGCCGCGGGGGCCGGTGCCGGCAGAAAGCATGCAATCCACGCAATCATACAAAAGAAAAGAGAGAACTTCACGATGAAATTTTTCATAACCCAATACCTCCATTTGTTTTTTGTTGTGTTCCCCGATCGCTTCCTTAACCCCTTGACCTCCTTTCTGCAATTTCGCCAGTCTTCATATTTAGTGGCTAAAAGCCTTACGGCCAGATTCCTTTCATAATAAAACCTTGACAGGTAAATTCCTTTTTGGAGTTCAGATGTAAATCTTTTATACTAAAACCGTTACGCACCCTTGGACGTCTGCGGGATATTGCGCAGCTCCGGTTTACTCACCTTCCCCGCAGGATTCCTCGGGAGGGAGGCCATAAATTCAATATGCTTCGGAACCTTGTAATCCGCCAGGCGTTCTGCACAAAAGGACTTTATCTCCTCATCCGTTGCCTTCTCTCCCGGTTTCAAAGCAATACATGCCTTCACCGCCTCACCCATCACAGGATCAGGCATACCCACCACGGCGACCTCCAGCACCTTCGGGTTATCACATATCACATTCTCCACTTCCAGGGAGTAAATTTTTTCGCCGCCGCGATTGATCATATCCTTCTTGCGGTCCAGGACATAAACAAACCCTTCTTCATCGACCCTGCCGATGTCCCCTGTGTGAACCCAGCCGTCCACGATGGTTGCACGTGTCGCTTCCGCATTCTTCCAGTATCCCTTAAAGACCTTTGCCCCTCCCAATAAGATCTCACCCGTAGCGCCTGTCGGCACCTCATGTCCTTCGTCGTCCACGATCCTGGCAAGCACCGTCGGCAGGCATTTGCCCACAGCCTTGATCTTGCGGAGCGCATCCTCAAAGGGTGTTGAGGTTGCTATGGCAAAACACTCTGTCAATCCGTATCCCACACTGATTTGAATATGGGGCAGTTTTGCAAAAATGCCCCTGACCATTTCTTCCGTGGCAGGAGACCCTCCGAAGAGGGCTGTCCTGAAAGATGAAAAATCGTAGGTTTCAAAATCAGTATGATTGACCATGAGCCAGATGACATTGATGACGCCCATATACTGCGTCACGTTTTCCCTGGCCATGATCTCTAGGAACTCCCCGGTTTTGAATTGCCGCATGTAGACGCATGCCACACCACTGAATAACGTCGGAAGCATGAGGCAGGTCAGCCCTGTGATATGAAACAGGGGGACACAGCAGACCATCTTGTCATTCGGTTGAAACTGGATGAAGTCGCTTACAAGCATCGCAGTCAGGATCATGCCCCGCTGATGGAGAACGGCGCCTTTCGGCTTTCCCGTGGTCCCCGACGTATACATGATGGCCGCATCGTCCGACTCCGATGGGACAGCCCTGGGGAACGGGTTCGCCTGACTATCTTTCAGCGAGGAAAAATGGACGGTTCCCCGGGGTGCTTGAGAGCCGTTGAAGAATATCTTCTCGATCGTCTTCAGGTCTTTTTTGACGGAAGCGATGAAGGGCCAGAATGCTTCATCCACGATCAATGCCTTACTTTCGGAATCGTTTATCTCATAAGCCAGTTCCTCGCCTTTGAATCGGGTATTGAGGGGCACCGCGATGGCCCCTAATTTCATCAAGGCAAAAAAACTCAGGGGAAATTCCATCTGTACGCCCAGGAGGAGGGCCACATGATCTCCATTCCTGATCCCGTTTTCTGCCAGGGCGAACGCAATCCGGTCCACGATCCCGTCGAATTCCCTGAATGTCAGGCGCCATTCCCCTTCAATAAACCCCACCTTGTCCGGATAGGTCCTGGCCGTGTTTTCAAGTAAATCGACCAGACTTTTGGGTCTGTTTTTAAAGATCTCACCCTTGAAATCCGGCCACTCCTCGTCAACGATTTCCCAACCACTTTTGCTCTGTAATCGGTCCATCTTATCCTCTGTATCGGATTGTGTCAGATATCCACGGGTTCAATTCGGGATGCTTCAGGCGGTCTCGAAACAATGCTCATGAACAGAATTTCATTTGACTACAGCTGTTCCAGGAGCAGTGCGAAACCCATTCCCCCTCCAGCACACAGAGAGGCCATCCCGAGGCCGAGACCATCGGCAACCATGCCGTAAAGGAGCGTGACCG
>CAZACO010000018.1:0-16066 GCA_964483185.1 uncultured Desulfobacteraceae bacterium | reverse complement strand
ACATGGAGGTCTTTTTTGAGGCCTATCGGGGCGTGGATCGAGGTTTTGCCGTCACTCTCCCCGACCTCTTCTTTTTCGGATTCTTCCTTTGGCTTGTCATGGGCGGGAGTCACCGGAAACTGATCCTGTGGCCCTACAATTCGACCCTGTGGCTCTTTCTCGTTTTGATCTCCATTATGTCGCTCATCGGCGCCAGGATCCCCTATTACGGCCTGTTCACCATACACAAATTCATCCGCGGCCTTCTCCTTTTCTGGGTCATGGTGAATATCGTACGAGACAGAGAGGATGTGAAGGCCGTCATCACCGCACTGATAGCCGCCGTCCTGTTCGAGGGCTGGATTGTTTTCTTCGATAAATATATCACACGGGCGGTTGTGAACCGGTCGGTGGGGAGCTTCCCCCATCCCAACACCCTGGCCATGTACATTGACCTGATCATTCCGGCTATCCTTTCTCTGATCCTATCGGACAGCTTCACAAAAAAGAAAAACCGATGGGCGGTGATAGCCCTATTTGCGGGGATGCTCTGTGTGGTATTTACAAAATCAAGGGCTGCACTGGTCATCATGATGGGCGCACTGGCCGGAGTGACGGCCATTTCTATCTTTATCAAGCCGACGGCCCGCAAAATGGGGATCGTATTTATCGGATTTCTCCTGGTCGACATGGTCGGTATCGCCGTGGCCCCGCGGATCATCAAGCGCTTTAAGACCGCCCCCGAGGCCTCTGAGCAGACCCGCGAGTATTTCAACTACGCGGCCAAGGCCATGGCCCGGGATAACCTCCTGGGCACCGGGATCAATTCCTATTCCTGGATGCTCGAGAACACCGATTACTACTGGTATGTGTATCCGAAGGCCTTCAATACGGTCGACGACCTGGATGAATTCAGAGAAAGCGAGCGGGGCAAGAGTCGGCTGGGCACGGCCCATCACGTTTACCTACTGTTCGCTGCCGAGACCGGCTGGGCAGGAATGTGGGTGTTCATCCTGTTCATCGCACGGCTCTACCTCCACAATATCGTGCTATTGCTCAAAACGCACGACGCGTATTACCAGGCCATCCTCCTGGGCCTTCTGCTCGGCTTTACCACGCTCCATCTGCAGGGACTGTTAGAATGGGTGTTCCGTCAGACCCAGGTTCTCTACCTCTTTTTTGTGCTATCCGGGCTTATGGTAGCCATAGGAAACATAATGACAATGCATACTCGGGTGCGTGCACAGATTACCTCATAAGGAGCGGACACTTTGCAAAAACAATGGGAACATCTCAATAAATTCTGGATCTCTGTATTAATTTCAAAGGATCCGGCAGCTTATCGTCCCCGCACACGCAGGATCAGGGGGTTCCTTCGGAAAGGAATATCAGAGGGATCGGCGTCGCTTACTGCCAATTCCTTTCAATGATACCTGCTGAGCAGGCGCAAAGAAGGGGTTGACCCATAACCATCTCAGTCGCCTTTCACATGAGATGGGCCATTTAGAGACCACTGCGCCGTCAAAAAGGCGTCAGCGGCATATATTCCTTTCTGAAGGAATTCCCTGACCCGGAGTCATTGAGAACATACAAAACAATGAACGATCCACAAAAACCAGAACCCGCATCAAGCCCCCCACCGGCCTCCCGGACTAAGAACCGTTCCCGCTACATACTCATGAACACCCTTTCCAGCTACGGCAGGGACATTATCGACACCATTACGTTCTTAGTGCTGATCCCCTTTATTATCAAAACCTTGGGTACCGATGCCTTTGGGTTGTGGTCGTTGATATGGTCCTTTCTCGCATTTTTTGAATTGGCTGACATGGGATTCGGGGCCTCGGTCGTCAAATATGTGGCCGATGCGAGGGGCCGACAGGATATGGCCCGACAGCAGGCCATTGTCTGTACCCTGTTCTGGATCTATGTTGCACTCGGGGTCATCGTGATGGGAGGCGTGGCCGTAAGCCTCCTCTTTTTTAATCAGGTCTTTGACATCCCCGTGGATCAGGCCGCATCCGCTCGATCGGTCCTCCTGATTATCGGCGTCCGTTCAGCCCTTTATATGCCATTGGGCCTGTTCCGCGGGGTCCTCGTGGGTCAGCAGAAAATGAAGGTGACCAACGGTTACAAGGTCCTCGGGGGCCTCGCCTATTTTGTCAGCGTCCTGCTGGTGCTGGGTCACATCCCCGACCTCCGGGTCCTGGCAGGCCTCAACGCGTTGATGGGCGTCCTTCCCATGTTCGCCATGCTGGTCCATGTAAACATCACATTGCCTGACCTGAGTCTCCATCCCAAGCATTTTGATCGATCCTTAGTGCGGGAACTCTCCTCCTTTTCCGTGTACTTCTCTCTTATCCAGATCGCCGGGCTGATCGCGACCCGGGTCGACGCCATCGTGATCAAGCTGTTTATGCCCCTTCAAATGGTCGCTGTTTATTCCATCGGCATGCGCCTCTCCGGAAAGGCAGAGCAGTTCTGTTACCACCTCATCAAGGCCCTGACGCCGGTGGTGGCCGAACTCCACGGCGGGGACGACCAGCAGAACATCCGGGCGGTCTGGTACCGGGGCAGCAAGTTGACCATCGCATTTGCCACGCCCCTCCTCTTAGGGCTGGCCCTCCTGGCCGAGCCCCTGATTATCGCGTGGACCGGCCCGGAATTCAGGATGTCCATCCCCGTCTGCCAGTGGCTGACAGCCGCTGTCATGATCGGGGTCATTCACGGGAACACGGAAAATGTGTTAAGCATGGGCGGTCACCAGAGGTTCCTGGCCTTCTCAACATTGGGATGCCAGGCCCTCAACCTGGGGTTGTCTCTTCTCCTCATTCACACGGTTGGCGTCACCGGTGTGGCCATGGCAACCTTCATGGCCTATGTGCCGATCTATGCGGGATTGATCCAGACCCGCGCAGGCAGAATTCATGGGCAATCTCACTGGGATTTCTATCAATACACCCTCTTTCCGAGCATCGTGCCTGCGCTTCTCATGGCGGCATTCCTGTTAGGGGTCCAACGATTTTGGCCCTTGACCAACCTGATGGAAGTGGCCATACTGGAAGCCTTAGGCACCCTGGTGTTCGGGGCCGCCTTCTGGATCATCGGCTTCAATGCCAAGGAACGCGGCTATTTCAAGGAAAAAATCTTTTCGCGCATCTTCCGCCGCTTGCATCGAGCGGAAGGAGACAAAACGTAATCTATAAACGACCAAAAACCAGGAAATCCGCGATCGGATCAAGGAGCAGATTATGGCAAATGCCCAACCTCCCGACACACCCGGACCGGCAGGCGGCCTCCCTTTTGAACCGCTGACCCTGCTCATAGGCCTGCTGCGTCGATGGAAAACCGTCGCCCTCTTTTTCATCCTTTCGATTCCCCTGGGCGCTTTTGCAGGACTGACATTCGGCACCCGCATCTGGGAGGCCGAAACCGTCATGCTTTACAACCCCAAAGACATGGGCGAGGACAGCGTACTGCGAAGCCCGCCCCTTGAAACCCAGATACATATGGTGAAAATCCCCTCCAACCTTGAAAAGGTGAGGGAGAAACTCCAACTGGCCACCTCTCTCAGGGATCTGGCCCAGGCCTGCGAGGTTTACGTGCAGAGGAAAACCTCCCTGTTTTTTATCCAGACCCAATGGGATAACCCTCAAAAGGTCGCGGCCATCGCCAACACCCTGAGAGACGTCTTCCTTGAACACCAGCTCGAACTCCTGAAGGCGGCGGCCGGCGGCGAACTGCGGGGGCTCGAGTTGCGCTTCAAGATCGTCACGGACCAGTTGAAAAAGGCCGATCAGAGGCTTCAACAATTCATCTCGGAAAACAAGATTGTTGACCTGGATCTGGAGGTCAAATGGAATCTGGAACAGTTGACCTCTCTGGAACTCCTCCTGTCCAATGCAAGAGTGGATAAAGAGACCCTGGGGCTCCAGAAGGCCAGCCTTGAAGAGAAGTTGCGGGTCCTGATGGCAGAGGCCACCAAGGAGAAGGCCGTGGCGTCAAGGACCAAAGGGCTGGGGGACCTGAATATCCAGATCGAACGGCTCCGCAGGGCAATCAGTGACGACAGGGTCCAGAGGGCCGATACCGCGGACCTGGCCAAATATGAACAGGCCTTCACAAGGGCGGAAAAGCTGTACGAAAAGGGACTTATTTCCGGGGCGGAGTACGAGGAAAGCCGGGCAGATTATGAAAAGGCGCAGGTCAATGCCCTGGATACGGAACAGATAACAGAGTGGAAGAGACAGCTCAAGCTCCTTGAAAAACAGGTCATTCCGGAGAAGGCAAGCTTCACATCCCAGCCTGGAAGCATGCTTCAAAACGTGCAGCTCAAAGCCCTGTCCATGGAGCTTGAAGGGGTTTCCCTCACCCAGAAAGTGAGTCATCTGGACCAGGAGCGCACAAGGGTCAAGGCAAGGCTCGGTGTTTTGACCGATCTGCAGCGGCAATACTCGGGGCTCATGCGTGACGTGACCGCCAACGAAACAGAGAAAAAAGGCCTTGAAACGATGCTGGCAAGAGTCCGCAGGGCATACGAATCGGACACCTCGGATTTCACGGTCATCTCACCGGCCCAGGTCCCCCTCTTCAGGTACAAATCCAACCGCAAACTGATCGCTGTGGTCATCGTCTTCTTAGTGAATATGATCGGGCTTACCCTGATCCTGGGCTTAGAGCTTTTCGACACCACCATCAAGTCAGGGGCCGAACTCTCGCAGAGATTCGCCCTCCCCGTCTTAGGCGTGCTCCCCCATGTGAAGGATGCCACGAAGCTCTTCCCTACCAAATCCGAGTTTCCCCTGATCGAGCCCTTTCGAATCATTTCCCGGCGCATCCGGCACTATGTCCCCAAGGACGGGGCCCGTATCATGATCGTCAGTGCACAACCGGGCGAAGGGAAAACCTTGGTAGCCGCAAACCTGGCCGCTGTTTTCGGCCGCCAGGACGAAAGGGTACTGTTGGTGGATGCCCAGGTCCGTGCGGAAGAAAGCGAACGCGACCTTCGATACCTGATCTCCGAAAAGGACAAACCCCTGATCGGCCTCGGCGAATACCTCTCGTTTCAGGCGGAAAACGTGCGGGATGTCACCTGGCCCACCGTGCTGCCGAGCGTTGAGTGCATACCCCACGTGGAAGAGGCCGTGATTCCCGATCTGCTGGCATCCAACCGGATGCGGGAAATGCTTGAAGAGACCAGCAACAGTTTCAGCCTGATCCTTATGGACGGCCCCACCACGAATCCGTATGTAGATGCCGAACTGGTTGCCGGGTTGTCGGATGCCATCCTTTTTGTGGTACGCAGCCGCACGTCTCTCGCCTCGCTGTTGAAAAAGGAGATTGAACGAATCAAGGGATCGGATACGCCGATCATCGGATTTATCCTGAACGATGTGGATAAGCTTTACATGAACAGGGTGTAGCGCATGCTGGATGCTGGATACTGGATGCTGGATAGTGGATGCTGGATACCCCCCTTGGAATTGACTATTGAAAGAACCCAGAACTTGTACTTGCAAGCTGAAACCTGGTTACTGATTTGGTTGCGGCCTTAGGCACTTTAGGCATTTTAGATCACTTTAGCTCACTTTAGTCACTTTCCATGAACATTGTCCAGATACCGAGACGATTCGTCAGGAGCCACTGGGGCGGGACCGAAACCGTCATCCTTGAGACGTGCAAACGACTTTTGAAAATGGGGCATCATACGGAAATCATCTGCCCCAATGCCTTGGCACAGGAGGACAAAGAGATCATTGGCGGTGTCCGTGTCAGCCGGGTGCCCTATTTTTATCCCTATCTGGGATTATCCGATGAGGCCAAACAGCTCCTGGACAGAAAGGGCGGAAACCTCTTCTCGTTCGCACTGATGCAGGTTCTCAAGAAATACCCTGACCTGGATCTGATACACCTGCACACGGCCAAACGGCCGGGCGGCATCGGCCGGCACGTGGCCATGAAGCGCCGCATTCCCTATGTGGTATCCCTGCACGGCGGGGTCTTTGACGTGCCCGATGAAGAGGCCGGCACCTGGACAGCGCCGACCCGGGGGGCCTTTGAGTGGGGAAAGATCCTCGGGTGGTGGGTCGGCTCCCGTCGCGTTCTCCACGATGCCGCGGCCATTCTGTGTGTGGGACAGGAAGAGCAGCGACAGACCCTTGAGCGCTTTCCAGAAAAAAAGGTCCTCCACCTTCCCAACGGCGTGGATCCGGACCGGTTTGCCGCCGGGGACGGAGAGGGCTTTCGCAGGCGGTATCAGATCCCCCTGGATGCCGTTGTCATCCTGACCGTTGGCCGCATCGATCCCCAGAAAAATCAGCTTTTTGCAGTGGACGCCCTCCCCGCGTTGATCCCGATCAACCCCGGGGCCCATATGGTAATTGTGGGGCCGGTGACCAACGAGCCTTACAGCCGGAAGCTGTCCCTCAGGATCGAGGCAGCGGGGCTCCAGGGCCGGGTCACGGTTATCCACGGACTGGACGCCGAGAGCCAGGAACTGGTGGATGCCTATCATGGGGCCGACATCTTCCTTCTCCCGTCGATCCACGAGCCCTTCGGGATCGTCATCCTGGAGGCCTGGGCAGCAGGTCTCCCCGTCATCGCGACCCGTGTGGGCGGGATCCCGTCGTTTGTCAGCGATGGCCGGGACGGGCTCCTGTTTGATGTCAACGACCCGGGAGGGCTCCTCAATGCCTTCAGGGTCTTACTGGAAACCCCGGAAAAGGCCCGTGACATCTCAACCGCAGGCAGGATGAAGGCCCGCACCCGGTACAGTTGGGATGCGGTTACCCAATCCTTGGTGAAGATCTACGAGGAGGCCGTGCGTGAACATCCTTTTCATCAATGAGAAGTGCGGATATTTCGGCGGGGTCGAGCAAAACATCGCCGATACCGTGGAAGGGTTGCGCAAAAGGGGCCACACCTGCTACTTGGCCTATGGAGAGACGTCAGAACGGGGCCTGGAGCCGTACAAGGCCCTGTTCCAGGAGACCTTCCCGTGTCTGGAGGCAGGCGCCGGCACACGGGAGGACGGGGCCCAACCCCTTGACCGCATCCTGAGCCGGGTCTCCCCTGACACCATCTACCTCCACAAGGTTCCTGAAACAGGGCCCTATCTGCACCTGCTCAACAGAACACGTATCGTTCGAATGGTGCATGATCACGACCTCTGCTGCCCGAGGCGGCACAAGTACTTCGTGACCAATGGCCGGGTCTGCCGCCACAGGCTGGACTTGAGGTGCTGGCTTGACGGTGCTTTCATTGCCAGGAGCCACACGTCGCCCACCGGGTTCGCCTTTGTCAACATCGGCCGCAAGCGCAGAGAGATGCGCCGCAATTATCGGCTCAACGCCCTTTTGGTAGGAAGCCGCTTTATGAGAGAGGAACTCCTTCAAAACGGCTTCCCCCCGGAAAAGGTCCACATCCTGCCGCCCGTCATCCGGATGGAGAACCCCGGGCCTTCGCCCCTCCCGGAGAAACCCCGAATATTGTATGTGGGGCAGCTGATCCGCGGCAAAGGGGTGGATCTACTCCTTCGGGCCCTTCACCGGTTGAGGCGCGATTACAGGGCAGACATCGTGGGGGCCGGCAATGCCGGACCTGAGCTCAAGGCCCTCTGCAAGGAGCTGGGGCTTGACGGCAACGTGACCTTTTACGGATGGATCCCGAACGAAACGTTGAGCCCTTTTTATTCAAGGGCCAGGGTCGTGGTGGTCCCGTCACGGTGGCCCGAGCCTTTCGGCATGATCGGACTCGAGGCCATGCACCATGGCCGGCCGGTCGTGGCATTTGATGTGGGAGGCATCCCCGACTGGCTCGAACACCGGGTGACCGGACTGCTGGTTCCGGAACAGGACGTGGCGGCCCTTGCCGCATCGATCGGAGAGGTCCTTGCAGATCCCGGACTTGCACTCAGTCTCGGGCAAAAGGGCCTCGAGAGGGTACGTGCCCGATACGCCTTTGAGAGGTACCTGGATGACCTGGAAGGCTATCTGGACGGGGACAGGACATGAACAACGGGCCATCAAAAGACCCCTACACCCATGCGGTCATGCAGCGGATAAGTCCCGGCATCCGCGCCTCTTTCTCCCCGGCCCAGATGTCGGCCATTGAAGAGGCCATCAGGGGCGGTCGGATCAAGAAGGAGCACCCTATCCATGTTCGTCTGAGCCTTCCGCTCCTTTTTGCACGATACTATCTGGTGGTCCTGATCGGGAGAGACCGGCGTCTTGGAACGCAACGGGCAGAGGCCAAACGGAAGCACACCCTCTCGGTTTCCGGGGTGCTGTTGTTTCTTTTTCTTACAGTATCACCGGTTCTTGTGATCATCATGCTGATCCTGTATGCGCTCAAGACGACGCTCGGCATTGACCTGGTGCCGGAATGGCACCTGAAGGATCTCTTGTGGTTCTGGTAGGAAAAACGCGAAGCCTTGTTTTTTGTTGAAATTCTTCCTCGCCTTCGTGATCTTCGTGGTAAAAAAATATAGGAGGGAGTGGCTCCAATGAAGATCGGAATTACCACCTTCGGCGGTGACGGCGGCAAATCGGGCATCAGCCAGTATATTATGAACCTCCTCAGGGAGTTCGCCTCACTGGAGAACGCGCCCGACTTCGAGGTCATTGTCTATGAGGACGAAAAAGAATTATTTGTTCCCGGCCCGGGGCGCATGTCGACGCTTTGTTTCGGCAAGTCACTTCGCAGCCCTGTTGCCAACATCGCCTGGCATCAGATCCTGCTCCCGAATCTGTGCCTGAAACAGAAATATGATGTCCTCTTTCTCCCTGCCGGTAACAGAAGGCTGCCGGTGTGGGTCCCCTGCCCGTCGGTTGGCACCGTGCACGACTTTTCAAGCATCCATGTTGAAGGAAAATACGACCCGTCAAGGATGTTTTATATCAAACACATACTCCCTTTTTTGATCCGAAGACTGACCCGGGTCCTCACGGTCAGCGAGAGCAGCAATAGGGATATCGTTGAATATGCGGGTGTTCCCGAAGAACATGTCACCGTAACCCCGCTTGCTGCTGACCGTCAGATCTACTTTCCCAGAAAGAGAGACGACTGCATTGGCCGCATCGGTCCCAAATACACCATTCGACCGCCTTACATCCTCTATATCTCACGGATTGAACATCCCGGAAAAAATCACGCCGGGCTCATCCGGGCCTTTTCAATCCTGAAGGAAACCGAGCGACTCCCCCATCAACTGGTCCTTGCAGGGAGTGACTGGGACCGGGCGGAAGAGGTCCATCGTACGGCCTTGGCCTCTTCCTGTGCTGATGACATCGTCTTTACCGGTTTTGCTTCCGCATCCGACCTTCCGGATCTCTATTGCGGCGCGGAGCTTTTTGTCTTTCCCTCTTTGTACGAGGGATTCGGCCTCCCTGTGCTGGAGGCCATGTCCTGCGGCATTCCGGTGGCATGCTCCAATACCTCCTCCATACCAGAGGTGGCCGGGGATGCGGGCATACTCTTTGACCCCTATGACGATGAATCCATGGCCGAGGCCATGCGACGCCTGCTGACGAACCCTGAAAAAATGAAGGAGTGCCGGCAGAGAGGGCTGGAAAGGAGCAGGCAATTCACATGGTCTGCCACGGCCGCCCTTACCCTCGAGGTGCTCCGGGCGGCGGCAGGGAAAGGTCCATGATGTCTGCGACACCTCACATCATCGGTATCGCCGGACCCACATGTTCGGGTAAATCGGAACTGGCAAGGTATCTGGCTCACCAACTTTCTGAGATGGGGCCGGTCATCCTCTCGTTGGACGCGTATTATCATGATCTCTCTTCCATCGATCCTGAAGCCCGGAAAAAACGGAACTTTGACCTGCCCGAGGCACTGGACCTGCACCTGTTCAGGGAACAACTGACATCTCTTGCAAATGGGGGAGAGATCGAAATGCCGGTCTATGACTTTTCCACCCACACCCGTTCCCCTCAACAGGAAAGGATATCTGCGGCAGGTCTTGTCATTGTTGAGGGGCTGTTCGTCCTTTACTGGAAAGAGATCCGGGACCTGTTGCACACGAGCGTCTTTGTGTCACTCCATGATCATGTCTGCCTCTCACGCAGGCTCGCACGCGATATTCGGGAGAGAGGACGCACCCGGGAGTCTGTTCTGGCCCAATACGCTGATACCGTACGGCCGATGAATGAACAGTATATCTTGCCGACGAAACAGTTCGCAAAGATCATTGTAAACGGTGAAGATCCCCTGGATCGATCCACCACGCTCATCATGAGCCGGATCGGTTCAGCCATCGGCCCTCCATTTTTCACTCGTCAGTCGTCAGTCGTCACTCATCACTTTAATCCAGGGGATGGCCTATGAAACCTGCTGATCATGCATCCTTGAGCGAAGGACGTCAACGTGTCGAACTCATGGAGGAACTCTACCGGAGGTATGGGGCCGGAGCCAGCGGTCACGGAGGCCTGGCGCTCCGTCTCCGTTACTGGCGGAAGAAGTATGCCTGGATCATGGTGGTCGGGGGGGCCAAGCTCCTCAAGCGAACCATCGACATCTTCGCCTCCTGCCTCCTCCTTCTCTGTCTGTGGCCCCTGTTTCTCGTTGTGTCCCTGTGCATTAAACTGACCGACGGAGGCCCGGTCCTTTTCTGGCAGACCCGTATCGGGCTCTGGGGGAGGGAGTTCCCGTTCCCGAAATTTCGATCCATGGTGGTAAATGCCGAAGCGCTGAAGGACGGCCTGGTGGACAAGAGCGACCACGAAGACAGCGTCACCTTCAAGATGAAGAAAGACCCGAGAGTCACGTGGATCGGCAGGATCATACGTAAACTGAGTATCGATGAACTCCCGCAGTTGTGGTGTGTGCTCAATGGAGATATGTCTTTGGTGGGACCCCGGCCCCCGGTTCCCAGGGAGGTTGCAGAATATACCCTGGCCGACCGACGACGGCTCGATGCGGTCCCGGGACTCACCTGTATCTGGCAGGTCAAGGGCCGGGGCGATATCCCTTTTGTTGAGCAGGTGAAATTGGATGTCCAGTACATCGAAAGCCAGAGCGTGTGGATGGATATCAAACTTCTGCTGGGCACGATCCCGGCGGTTCTCCTAGGCAAGGGGGCGTATTGAGAATTAACGCCCCGGTGAAATAGAAGAGAAAAGGCATTTCACGGGGTAAAATTGTTGATTGGCGCCCCGGTGAAATGGAAAAAAAAGTGCCTCGGTTTAATGCTTTGCCGATTGAACAGGGTAACCTTGCGGATTGCGGATTGTTATTCGGTTTTTATCTATCTTCTCAGAAAATCCGGCAGAGAGGATTCCCTCAAAAAGGAATATATTTCCTTGGCGCCTCTCTGACGGCGCAGTGGCCGCTAAATGGCCCATCCCATTTGAATGGCGACCGAGATGGGTATGAATAAGGCGCTTCTTTGCGCCTGCTCAGAGGGTATTATTGAAAGGGATTGGCAGCAGGCAACGCCTATCCATCTGATATTCCTTTCCGAAGGAACCCCCTCTGCCTCCTGTTTCACTTGTGAGCGCAACAGGGGTCCTGGGTTTATTAAGAAGCTACGTTTTCATTGGGTTTTGTAAGAGAATGAGTGACCATGGAAGGGAATATCCCCGAGAGAGATGATCGTGAAAAGATAACCGAGGAGCTGTACCGCCGCTTTTCGAGACGAGGGGCGTGGCGCCTCCGGGTCCGGCGGTTCGTCCGCGGGTTCACCTGGGTCTTTATTGTTCACCTCATTTCAGGGGGCAAACGGTTCCTGGACTTCACCGTATCCCTTCTTCTTCTGCTCATTGTCTGGCCGATCCTGGTTTTGGCATATCTCGCTCCGGGCACCACCCTGAAACGAACGCCGATGGTAGGCCGGTGGTGCATCGTCTTCAACAGGTACGCCTTTGACACCTCAACGGGTCTCGTTGGACAGGCCCTGAGAATTCTTCACATCACCGGATGGCCGGTGCTCCTGAACATTCTCAAGGGAGACGTCTCTTTCATCGGGCCTCGGGCCATCTCGCCCGGAGAACTGGACCCCAGGGAAAAGAAGGTGCGCAAGCGATACAATGTGAGACCCGGGCTCATATCCCTGTGGTGGCTCAGACAGAGGGCCAACATCGATTTTACGACCGAGGTGGACGTTGATGGAGAGTATGTGGAAACGCAGGGCGTCTGGGGCGATATCGGGATCGCGTTTCGGGCCATTCCAGCCCTCATATACGGCGGGGGGGTGGGGACTGCACCGGATCTTGTCACGATCCTCGGGATTCCGATCAACAACTGCACCATGGACGAAGCCATCGAAACGATCATCGATCAACTGAACAGGGACGTCTGCTGCCAGATCTGCTTTGTGAATGCCGACTGTGCCAATATTGCGTACCGGGACGCCGATTACCTGAGCATCCTCAAAGAGGCCGATCCGCTACAGCCGGAGGAAGCGTATGCCCGGGGTGACAGACCTTTCAGGACATTTTGTTTTGCCGACGGGATCGGCCTGAAGCTTGCCGGAAAATTGCTTGGGAAAGAGATCCGGCAAAACGTCAATGGCACCGACCTCTTCCCCCTTCTCTGCGCGGCCCTTTCCGGCTCAGGAAAAGGGCTCTTTCTCTTGGGGGCCCGGCCCGGGGTGCCGGAAGGGGTAAGGGACTGGCTGGAAGCGAACCATCCCAGTGTCATCGTGAGGGGGGTCCATCACGGGTACTTTTCTCCTGAAGCAGAACAGGGGGTCATCGAAGAGATCGCCCGTTCCGGGGCCGACCTCCTTCTTGTGGCATTCGGGGCCCCCCGCCAGGACAAGTGGATCCGCGAAAACCTGGAGAAGACCGGCGTCAGGGCCGCCATGGGGGTCGGGGGGCTGTTCGACTTCTACTCCGGCAGGACCTCCCGCGCCCCTTTATGGATGCGTGAGATCGGCATGGAATGGCTCTACCGGTTTATCCAGGAACCGGGCCGCCTCTGGAAGAGGTATTTTGTAGGCAACACTGTGTTCCTCTACCGGGTCATGCTCGAAAGGATCAGACGCAAGGTATAAGCTGCGAGGTACGAGGCGCGAGGTGTGAAGTGTGAAGTGTGAAGTTAAAATCTCGCGCAAAGGCGCAAAGCCGGCAAAGCTAACTTATTCATATTGAACGGTTTTGTTCTTGGCGTTCTTGGCGTCTTTGCGAGAAAATATACTTTTTACGGGTCCATCAAACTTGGAAAAACCAGAATCCAGCAAGAGGACTAACATTATGATCGCCCTCGTTATCGCCCAGGGTCTGAGCCCGGGCATGGAAGCGCTCAATGAGCGCTACCCTTCTCCGCTACTCCCCCTTGTGGATCGGCCCTTTATCCAACACCTAGTGGAATTTCTCGTTGAGGGGGGGGTAACCCGTTTCGAGTTCGTCCTGAGCCATCTACCCCGCAAAATCGAGTCGTTTCTGGGTGACGGCTCCCGCTGGGGGAGCGCATTCAGATTCCACCTGGCGCGCGATCCATCCCATCCCTACGATATCCTGAAAACCCTTCGCCTTGGGGAAAATGCCGGGCCCCTCCTTTTGGCGCACGCAGACCGACTGCCCCAGATTGATCTGGCACAGACCCGACCGGAGACTCAGTCCGCAGAGCCGATCCTGTTCTTCTCAACGAACGACCCGCGTTCCAACGGCTCAACCGATGCGGTCCCGGATGACCGGACCTGGACCGGCTGGGCGTGGCTGCCGGCCGGGTTCATGGAAACCCTGCCAAAAGATCTGATGGAGGAGAGCCTGGCGTCCTATCTCGTCTCTATGGCCGATGGCCGGGACTCTCTTGTCCAGGTGGCTGAAGTATTGAACATCCAGTCCTACGAAGGCATCCTTGCCGCCCACCGCTCAATACTGGGTAAACAGTTCAGGGGTCTCTTCCTGGGTGGGAGGGAAGCGGATAGATCCATCTGGTTATCGAGAAACGTCAGCCTGCATCCTACGGCGACCCTCGCACCGCCGGTCTATATCAATGAAAACTGCCGGATCGGCAAGGGAACCCGGCTCGGGCCGGATGTGGTCATCGGAAAGGACTGTGTGCTGGATTCGGGCTGCACGGTTACCGGGTCGGTGGTCTTCCCGGGCAGCTATGTGGGCGAGCGCCTTGAATTGACCGATGTGATTGTTGACAAGAACTGTCTGATCAACGTGAGATTTGGCGCGGCAGTGTCGATTTCAGAAAACTTCATCTTGGGAGGGACCAAGGATCCCGGCATCGGTCATGGGTTGTCAGGGGTCCTGTCTCAGGGCGTGGCCGCTTTACTCCTGCTCCTCCTGTGGCCTGTCCTGCTGGCCACGGCCCTCGTTTTACGGGTCGGGAGGCGCGGCCCCGTGGTATTCAGGAAAGAGGCCCTCCGCCTCCCCGCACCGACCGACGAGGCCCAATGGCGCACCTTCACCCTTTGGCGTTTTGCTCAGGACGGAAATGGTATGCAGAAAGGGCGTGGAAGCGCCCTCGGACACTTCCTCCTTCGATTTCTTCCCGGCCTGATCAGTGTGGCCAAAGGGAATTTGCGCATCATCGGGGTCTCCCCCCGCACAGAGGAAGAGGTCAAGTCCCTCAGTCACGACTGGCGGGCCCTTTACCTGAAAACCAAGGCGGGGCTGGTATCTGAAGCCTATATCAACTATGGAGACGCCCCGACAGAGGACGAGCTTTATACGGCAGAGGCCTTCTATTCCGTGGCCTCCGGGATCGGGCATGACCTGAAGCTCTTGTTCACTTACCTGGGCCGGATCTTCTATGGATTCCCACCGTCCGCCAAGGGGGGGCACTACGGCTTGTAGATCGGCAGCAGGCTCTCCGGCACATCCTTCAATGCCGGGTTCTTGCCATCCTTTTCCGAGAGGATCGGGTTCTCCACAGGCCATTCAATATCTAAGGTCGGGTCTGACCAGAGGATGCCATGGTCGTCTCCAGGGGCATAGAGGTCCGTGCACTTATACATCACATCGGCAGTCTCGCTCAGGACACAGAAGCCATGGGCGAAATCCTCAGGCACATAGAGCTGGCGCCTGTTTTCTGCTGACAGAACGGTCTCTGTCCACCGGCCGAACGTGGGCGACCCCCGTCTGATATCCACTGCAATATCAAGGATTTCTCCGGTGATGACATAAACCAGTTTGCCCTGCGGGTGGTTGAGCTGATAATGGAGGCCGCGAAGGGTGAAACGCTTCGAATGGGAGAGGTTATCCTGAACAAAAGGTCGATCGATCCCGGCCTCGCTGTATTTGCCCATGTGATATGTCTCCATGAAGAAACCCCGGTCATCTTCAAACACCATCGGCTCAATCATAAAGACGCCCGGCAGCGACGTCTCATTACATTTCAATGTCATGGTTTCCGTCCTCCACCTCTGAGACGATTTCCATCAGGTACCGGCCATACTCGTTCTTGAGCATGTCGCGGGCCAGTGCTTCGATCTGGCCGCGGTCGATATAGCCTTTGCGAAAAGCGATCTCTTCAATGCAGGCAATCTTGAGCCCCTGGCGTTCCTGTATGGCCTGAACAAAACTGCTCGCCTGCTGCAGGGACTTATGGGTCCCGGTATCGAGCCAGGCAAACCCCCGGCCCAGAAGCTCCACCCGGAGCTGCCCGCGGCGCATGTACTCGGAGTTGATATCGGTAATCTCAAGCTCGCCCCGGGCCGATGGTCTGAGACGCTCCGCTATGGATACCACATCGTTGTCATAAAAGTAGAGCCCTGGCACCGCATATTTGGATTTTGGCTTTCGGGGTTTCTCCTCGATACCGGTGACTCTGCCGTCACGGTCAAACGTCACCACCCCGTATCTCTCAGGATCGCTCACCAGATAACCGAAGATAATGCCCCCCTGCGCGAGTTGTGCGCATCTGTCAAACACCTGCGAGAGCCCCCGGCCGTGGAATATGTTGTCTCCCAGAACCAGCGCAACATGATCCCGGCCGATGAACCGTTTTCCGATAATAAATGCCTGGGCCAGCCCTTCCGGCCGCGGTTGTTCCGCATACGAGAAAGAAAGGCCGAGCTGTGACCCATCATTGAACAGTTGCCTGAATCTGGGCAGATCCTCAGGCGTTGATATGATGAGGATTTCCCGGATCCCCGCCAACATAAGCGCGGACAGGGGAT
>CAZACO010000017.1:0-16296 GCA_964483185.1 uncultured Desulfobacteraceae bacterium | reverse complement strand
GCTTTGTGTCTCTGTGTGACAAATTTTTGGTTGCGGCTATCCGCGTTGGTCATTTTAGCGCACTTTAGGCACGTTAAAGCTTGAATATTCTTATCGTAAAATTGAGCGCCATCGGAGATGTGGTGCATGCACTTCCGTTCTTGGAATCGCTTCGGAAAGGGTTTCCCAGGGCGACAATCGACTGGGTCGTGGAGGAGGCATCTTCTCGGCTTCTTGAGGGCCATCCTGCAGTGAACCGGATCATCTTGTCTCGGAGAAAATCATGGCAGAACGAGTTGGTAAAAAAAGGGAATCCGCTGTCTGTTTTCAAGGAAAGCTCTCGTTTTTTTATCGAACTGAGATCACGTAACTATGATTTGGTTATCGACCTCCAGGGGTTGCTAAAAAGCGGCGTTCTGGTCGGCCTTTCAAGAGGAAAGAGAAAGGTCGGCATGGGCGGATCCCGGGAAGGGGCGAGACTCTTTTTGAATGAGCCGTCGGTTCCGGTCGATTATGGCCAGCACGCCATTGATCGTTACCTGAAGGTGGCTGAGTACTTGGGGTGCGATGCTGCTGGGTGCGATGGTCATATTCCGGTCTTTGAACCTGACAGGCGATCGGTTGACCAAATCCTGGACCGTAGCGGGATCGATAAGAAGGCCATTGTAGCTATTAATCCGATCGCCAAGTGGAGCACGAAACTCTGGGATCCGGGGCGATTTGCGGCACTGGCAGACCGGATCGGGGATGATTCAGGGTGCGCGGTTGCCTTTACCGGGAGCACTTTAGACAGAAATGTTATTGACGATATTAGAGGGATGATGAGGACCGACCCCCTTAATCTGGCCGGGCGGACAAACCTGAAGGAACTGGCCTATCTGTACAGCAGGTGCAAGCTCGTCGTGACCACGGATACCGGTCCCATGCACATAGCCGCTGCCATGGGATGTCCTGTCGTGGCCCTTTTTGGCCCCACCGCCCCGTGGCGTACCGGTCCCTACGGTAAAGGGCACAGGGTCATCAGGGCCGATGTGGAATGCAGCCCATGTTTCAAAAAGAAATGTGACCATATGATATGCATGAAGGAGATAGCTGTGGAGCAGGTTTTTGAGGGTGTTAAGGAGATGCTTAATGATTAAACGTCTGATGTTAGGGCGTGAAAGGAGATAGTGATGGCCATAAGTAAAGAACTGTTAGATATCTTGGCATGCCCCAAGTGCAAAGGGGACATCTATCTGACTGAAGCAGGTGACGGGCTCATCTGCGATCATTGTAAATTGCTGTATGAGATCAAGGACGACATCCCGATTATGCTCATCGATGAGGCAAAACCGATAGGCTCAAAGGGAGACGGGTAGCCGCTCCTACTCTTGATTTTGCGAGCCCTAAAGGATGGTGCGCCGGGCCCCCGGTGCGGATGATGATTGTATGTACTATTTTGAGTCCCTGATTCATGAGGCCGTAAGGCACCGGCAGAAGGGAACGTCGGTATCTGGTGTTGCGGGGGCGGTGGGCCTCCTATATGAAGAAATCCGCACAGGGCATCAGGTCCGCGAGGCGGCATTTGGGGGTTTCTGAGAAGGGGATGCATAACGTGGCAAGGGCGGGACAGGATTTGGCCCTCTTCAGCCGGATGTTTTTGAGGATTCGCAAAGATATTGACCGGTTCCATCTGTTTCCCATCTCCGCTGATGAAGAGCCAGACGCTCCCTTCTGCACCGCCGCCGCCAGCGGCAATGAATTGGGGATCTGCGCCGGTAATATGCCAGGCTTTAAGTTTTTTGAAAATCCTTTTGAATATCTTGCAGGGTTTTCAGATCCGTCACCATCACCTCTACGCCCGCGTCAGAAAAGACATAGCCCGGCCCTCTTCCGCTTAACCCTTTGGGTGAATACACCCAATCCACCCGCTTTTCAAGCAGCCATTCGCTCACTTTGATCCCCTTACCCTTCTCATCCTCACGGAAGGGATTGTGGTAGTAGGCCTCAGAGATGAGCGCACCATCCTTCTGCCGTTTGGAGGCCACATAGAAGTAGGGAGCGCTTCCGAAATGTTCCGCCAAAACCGCCTTGTCTTCATTCAAGGGAATAGCGCAGGTAATCACCTCCTTTTTTCGTGGTTCATAATGAATCAGAATATGGTCCACATTGGATAGGTTTTCCCTGATTTCCCTTTCGATGTTGCTGATGAAAAAATGTGTCCTCTCCAAGCTTCCTGCCTGGACGACGATATCTGCTTCAATAAATTTATAGGGTCCTGAGTTTCTTCCCCAAAGGGCATTGATTGAAATCACTCGGGGGTTTTTCATGATGATGGTTTTCACCCGATCCATTGTCTTAAAATCGATCGATGCATCGAGTAGAACGCGAAGGGCGTCCACCAAAATGGTGATGGCGGCCTTTGCGATAAAGACGACGACCAGAAGCGCAGCAAACCTGTCCAGTTCTAATCCGAAAATAGAGCCGAACAGGCCCGCCAGAATGACCCCGGATGAGAGCATATCCGTTCGGATATGCTGTGCATCTGCAACGAGGCTGGGCGAGCCGATCTTCTTCCCCTGGCGAAGTTCATATCGGGAAAAGGCAAATGTTATGGCCATGGTCAATAGGATCCCACCCATGGCATAAGGGAGTTTTTCCATGTTTAGGCGTTGTGTTTTAAAGAATACGGTATGGACAATCTCATAACCGGCCAAAAAAATGAAAACAGAAGAGAGAAGGGAAACGAAATTTTCAACCTTATAGAGGCCATAAGGAAAGTTTTTCGATGTTCTTTTGGATATCTTTATCCCGGCAGTGACGGTTGCAGAAGATATGACATCGGTCGAGGAATGAATGGCATCGGCGAAAAGGGCTACTGAACCGGAGAGAAACGAGAGGGTGATCTTGATGCCAACCAATATGAGATTGACCCCGATGGAATAGATTCCGATTTTTTCACTCTGATCCATAAGATTTCCTTTTTAGGGACTCAATCAGGTACGTCGCCGCCGTCGAATCCACAGAGAGGAAAGGACGTTGGCGAAGGAGAGGAGGAGGAGACTGATCGCAAAAAGGTCTCCAAAACGGCTATAGAATGTCAAATTGGAGGAGGCTGCGGTCACGGAACCCGTCAAAACCTCTGCGGCAAAAAGATCGCTTCTGGACCGGATGGTCCCCGTAGGTCCTATAAAGGCGCTGAAACCGGTGTTTGCAGCCCGTATCATCGGCCTTCGATTTTCCACTGCTCGGAATACGGCCATGCTTAGATGCTGATAGGGGGCGCTCGTCATGCCGAACCAGGCGTCGTTGGTGATGTTGACAAGGATAGTGGCCCCATCTCTTGTGAGGGCCCTTGCCAGATCCGGAAAAATCGCTTCAAAGCATATCAAGATCCCTAATGAAAGCCCTCCGGTTTTGAGAGACGTCAATTTTTCTCCCGGAGCAAAATCACCGGCAGCCTCAACCAGACTACTGATGAAAGGGAGATATTTTTTTAAGGGCACATATTCACCGAACGGGACAAGATGCATCTTATCATAATATTTGATTTGCCGGGTATCGGGTGAAATCATGTAGGCTCGGTTATAGTAATGTATGGCACCCCGGTGACGCTTGTAAGCAGGGCTTCCAAAGACGAGGATGGCCCCCGATTCCTCTGCAACAGAAAAGATTCCTGGAGAGAACTTCGGATTGTCCTGGAAGAAAAAGGGGAGTGAGGTCTCCGGCCACACGATCAGTTCGGGATGAAAGGCGCGGGCAGAACGGGTAAGCCGGTGGTAGGTCTGTACGGTTTCCACCTGGTGTGCTGGATCCCATTTTACAGACTGGTCTATATTGGCCTGTATGACGGCGGCCCTAACACGATGGCCCGGCTGTCCATCGACGTCGATTCCTGAGATGTGATAGTGGCCGTATATCCATGTCCCCACGAGGAGCAGGACAGGGATCGGGAGTTCCCGTTTCAGGATCATGCCGACCTGGCGGGGTGACCTTGTGAAGATGCGGAAGATAAGCCCGTTGACAAGGACGATCAGGAAGCCGATGCCGTACACCCCTGACAGATCTGCCAGTTGAATGAGATGCAGCTGTCCATATTGGGTATACCCCAGAAGGCACCAGGGAAAACCGGTCATGAGGTGGGCCTTGAGGTACTCCAGGGCAACCCAGTAACATGCCATGAGAAGAGGGGAGAAAGGGGAATCCGTAAGGCGGGATGTCAGGCTGGAAAATAGGGCCACATAGAGGGAAAGGTAGAGGGAAAGGAGGAGCAGTGCAAAGAGGGCCACGAGGATATTCAGGTTTCCGTAGTGCTTCAGCACGACGATAATCCAATACATGAGGGTCAGATAGTGGGCGAGACCGGAAACGAGGCCTAATCTGAAGGCATTTGAAGGTGAATCGGTTTGAATGCTCTTAAGGAGCGGAACCAGGGCGAACCATGCAACAAATGAGAAATTTCCAGGAGGAAAGGAGACCGTCAGGAGGATGCCGGAAAGAATCGCAAGCAGCAGGTTGCGCAGCAACGGAGAGGGTGGGCTTGTCGTAGACATCATGGAACAGGGTTATACATTACTGGAAATGGTGGACTCCCCCTCCTCAACAGACCCGGGTTGAGCCATACGCGAGACGAGAACCTTTTCAATCTTTCGCTGGTCTCCCTTCTGGATCGTGATTTCAATGTCTTGGAACCTGACCTTTTCGTCTATTTTCGGTATCCTCCCAAGGAGGTGGATGATGAGGCCGCCTACGGATTCGAATTCGCCATTGGGCAGGTCCATCTCGAGCGCCTCACCTAATTTTTCAACGTCCAGTCGGGCGTCCACCAGGAGGGACCCATCGTCAAGGCGGCTCAAGAGGTTCTCTTCGTGATCATGCTCGTCCATGATTTCCCCGACAATTTCCTCAAGAATATCTTCGATAGTGATGATGCCTGCAGTGCCTCCGTATTCGTCAGTGACAATGGCCAGGTGAGTCATCCTTTCCTGCATGTCTTTCAGGAGTTCACTGACTTTCCGGCTTTCGGGAACAAAAAAGGCCTTTCTGAGGATATCCGTTGGAATTTTGGATTCAGGATCCTCGCCTAAGAGTTTGATAAGGTCTTTTGCGTGGAGGATGCCGGCAATGTGATCGATATTGTCTTTGTGAATCGGAATCCTGGTATGCCCGCAACTGGTAACGAGATCAATCAGCTCACCTAAGGTGGAATCCACAGAGGCAGAGGAGACTTCTGTCCGGGGGATCATTATGGAGTGGGCGGGTGTTTCTTTGAGGTCGAGCACGCCGTAGACCATGTGGGATTCTTCATCGGTAATAAGGCCCTTGGCCTGCCCTTCATCCATGAGGTCATGGATTTCCTCGGTCAGATCATTGCTGTCGTCCAAGCGTATCTTTTTCTTGATCAAGGATTTGACAAGAGCGAAAAATCCCTGTTCAGGGCTATCTTCCAAAGGTGTTTTTTTCTCCTCGTTTATATTATACCGCGATGTTAGATATTTTACAGAGATTTTATTTTTATCGCTGTTCAATGTCAAGTTTTTTGGAATTGGAGGTTTTGGAAGGTCAAAATATCTCTTGACTGTTGGAATTAACTATATTATCTTTCTGAACAGCCAATAGATGGGTAATCATAACGTATTAAGCGGGCATAGCTCAGTTGGTAGAGTACAAGCTTCCCAAGCTTGGTGTCGCGGGTTCGATCCCCGTTGCCCGCTCCATCAATTATCGATAGAACTGGCCTTATTCCCCCTTTTTGAGGTGGTTAACCGGTTTTAGGAGCGGTTTGTCAACTTCGAATTGCGGACACTGCGTGGGTTTTTCATAATTCCTTAACGGTTTTTGCTCAAAGGACCTTATGTAATAAAGCGCTCAACAATCGGGTCTGCAGTGGGGAAGCGGGCGATATGGCCCGCTTTTTTATTTTCCAATTTGACGATATCGAAAAAAGTCAATAAATCTAAACTATTACGATAGTTTTTAGTGCTTTGGAGGTTCGTGTTTAGCCCCGTAAGGCGGGGTACCAGATGGGTATCCCGGCATAGATATTTCAGACGATCCACTATAACCCGAGATGATAGGAGAGATGACCAGCCAGGCTGTGAAAGAGGTAAGCGTCCTTATTGAACCGATCCTTGATGAGATGCAGATCGATCTTGTTGACGTTGAATATCTTTCGGAGGGTGGCAGATGGATACTCAGGATCTATGTGGATAGGCTAGGGGGAGTTACCTTAGATGACTGTGCCAGGGTGAGCCGAGAGATTGGCGATCTGATTGATGTCAAGGATTTCTTTATCCAACCCTATGTCCTGGAGGTCTCCTCCCCGGGCCTCAACAGGCGTCTTAAAAAGGAAAGGGATTTTGTGCGTGCTGTTGGAAAGAATATTAAAATAAGGATGATGGATCCCCTTGAAGGGCGTCGCAATTTCAAAGGAAAACTGCAATCCTTTGAGGATGGGGTCTTGTGTTTGAATGTGAAGGATGATCTGTTTTTGCTCCCTTACGGGGGCGTTGAAAAGGCCAATCTGGTGTATGACTTTGGGGATTAAAAAGAAACCTTTGAGAAATCGCTTTTTATAAGGTTTCAAGCAATTCAGCATCTTGATGGAGCTAAAGTGATGATTTCGGATTTGAAGAGGGTTATTGATCAAGTAAGCCGTGAAAAGGGTGTGGAGCAGGATGTGCTGATCGGGGCACTCGAAGAGGCAGTGAAAGCGGCAGCTCGGAAGAAATACGGCCCGGATTACGATCTTGAGGTCAGTTATAACGAGGAATTCGGGGAAGTCGAGGCCTTTGAATTCAAGGAAGTCGTTGAGGAAGTGACAAACGAACATCTTCAGATATCCCTCAAAGAAGCCCAGGAGATGGATCCTGATTCTGAAGTGGGGGACAGCCTCGGGATCAAGATGGATACGGACACCTTTGGAAGGATCGCTGCCCAGTCCGCCAAACAGGTTATCATGCAGCGTCTGAAAGAGGCTGAGAGAGATATGGTCTATGATGACTTCAAAGACCGGCGTGGAGAGATCCTTAACGGCATCGTGCAGCGATTTGACAGAGGGGCGATCATCGTCAATGTGGGGCGGGCTGAGGCCGAACTGCCACAAAAGGAGCAGATGCCTAGGGAGGCTTACAGGCAGGGTGATCGAATCCGGGCCTACATTTTGGACGTCAAGCAGTTCAGCCGGAGGCCTCAGATCATACTTTCCAGGACCCATCCCAATTTTTTAGCAAGCTTATTTGAAAATGAAGTCCCCGAGATCTCTGAGGGGATTGTCCAGATAATGCAGGTGGCGCGGGAACCGGGAGGGAGGGCCAAGATTGCGGTAACTTCCAAGGATTCTGATGTGGATCCTGTGGGAGCGTGTGTCGGCATGAAAGGGAGGCGGGTCCAGGCCGTGGTCCAGGAACTGCGCGGGGAAAAGATAGATATTGTTACCTGGGATCCTGACGCTGCGAAATTTATATGTAACGCGTTGGCACCCGCTGAGATCACACGGGTTATCGTAGATGAAGAGAAGCGAAGCATGGAAGTGGTGGTTCCTGATGACCAGTTGTCATTGGCTATCGGAAAAAGAGGACAGAATGTGCGCTTAGCCTCCAGGTTAACCGGATGGAGACTGGATGTTGTCGGAGAAACCAATTATAATGCAGCTCTCAAGGATGGCTACCGGTCTCTTCTTGACCTGCAGGGCGTCGGAGAAAAAAGAGCGACGGATCTCTATGAGGCTGACTTCAAATCTGCCGGGGATGTGGCCGATGCTACGGTTGAGGACTTACTCTCCGTCAAAGGGATGACCGTGTCGAGGGCAGAGGTCCTCATTGACGAAGCAAGCCGTTATGTCAGTAACCGGGATGAAGAGGATACGGATGCAAAAGATACGCCGGAAGAACCAGAGGTAGAAGCTTCATTAGAGAAGGAAGGTCACGAAACCGTGAGACAGGATGCCTCAGATGATGAGGGGTCAGAAGCAGATGCGGTGGGAGAATCTGAAATCGAGGATGAGATAAAGCAGGATAATCATGATACCGAGAGCCCAAAGGTATCTGATGAGTAGAGGAAAGGGGCACATACCGATAAGGACATGCATATGTTGTGGCGTCAAACGGGACAAGAAGGATTTGGTCAGGCTTGTCTTAGATGTCAAAGGGATGGCCGTTCGGGATGTTGGCGGGAAAGGAGAAGGCCGGGGCACCTATGTATGTGCTGATGAATCCTGCTTAATGACTCTCAAAACGAGCAAGCGCCTGAACAGAGCTTTCAGGACAACGGGCCCTGTCGCTATTGATCCTGGTTTTTTCCGGTTGGCAACAACGACGAGAGTAGTGGAATAGAAAATGATAGTGATGTGCGGGCAATATGAATAATTTCTGGGGGAATCAATGGCTAAAGTCAGAGTTTACGAATTAGCAAGAGAACTCGACATAGAGAGCAAAAAGCTGGTCGACAAGCTTACTGCCGGGGGATTGGACATCAAGAATTACATGAGTACGCTTGATGAACAATCGGTTGTCAGGGCAAGGGAGATTGTATCCGGCGCTGTGTCAGAAGTGGTTGTGGAGAAGCGAATCAAACGGACTGTGATTCGCAGGCGCAAAAAGGTTGTCAGAGTCGATCAGAAGCCCCCGGAAATAAAGGTAGAAGGAAAACCGGAAATCGAAGAAGCACCCCCTGTTGAGGCGGCGCTGAAGCCCGAAGTTGAGCCAGAAGAGAACCCCCCCACCCCTGTCACTTTGGAGAAACCAAAGGAGGTTAGTGCCCCTCCAGAAATTCCCTCGGCCGAACCTGAGATCGAGAAGGCAAGGCCGGAGGCGGATGAAAAAGAGGCAGTCAAAGCTGGTAAACAGGCGAAACCCAAGCCTAAAAAAGGGAAAAAGAAAAAGGTTGAGCAGCCTGCTAAAATCATTATGCGTCCGGAAGAAGGGCCTCTGAAGGACCTTTTGTCCAAGAAGGTTGAAATAAAGGCAGCGGTCACGCCTGCTGAGGCGCCGGTGTCTGAAACCCCTTTGGTGCCTTCTGAGGAAAAGGAAGAGAGACCTAAAAAAGGGAAAGGTTCTAGGAAGAAAAAGGGGAAGAAAGCGGTAGAAGTCGAAGAAGCTCCTGCCCGGGGTACATTCCGGCGGCGAAAGAAAGAAGTTTACGAGCGGGCCGATCTTTACAATGGGCGACCCGTGAAGCGTAAAGGGGCAAAGGCCGGCAAGAAGGCAAAAGAGGCCCCCAGAAAGCTCAAACACACCGAGATAACGGTCCCAAAGGCCATAAAAAGAAAGATAACGGTCCAGGAGTCCGTGACGGTTATTGATTTGGCCAAGGCCATGGGGACCAAGGCGGCTGAACTGCTGAAGCGTTTGATAAAACTGGGCGCAATGGCAAACATTAATCAGTCGATAGATTTCGAGACCGCATCGGTTGCGGCCGATGATTTGGGCTTTGAACTGGAGTTAGACACATTTGAGGAGAAGAACTTCTTCTCAGACAGCGTTGATCGACCTGAAGATCTGGTGCCAAGACCCCCCGTGGTAACCATTATGGGGCATGTGGATCACGGGAAGACCTCGCTCCTCGATTATATACGGAAATCAAACATTATCGGGGGAGAATCAGGAGGCATTACCCAGCATATCGGGGCCTATTACGTCAAGACCGATGGAGGAGATATCGTGTTCTTGGATACCCCTGGGCATGAGGCGTTTACGGCCATGCGGGCGAGGGGGGCAAAGGTAACGGATATCATCGTCCTGGTTGTGGCGGCGGATGACGGCGCTATGCCACAGACAAAGGAGGCGATTAATCACGCCCGCGCGGCCAATATACCGATCGTTGTCGCCGTCAACAAGATTGATAGACCGGATGCTGATCCCGAAAAGGTGAAGAGAGAATTAGCTGAACTCGATCTTGCCCCTGAAGAATGGGGGGGGGAAACCTTGCTTGGCAACATCTCGGCAAAGACCGGTGAAGGCATCGATGATCTTTTGGGTCTTATCCTGCTCCAGGCCGAGATGCTTGAGTTGAAAGGGAATCCCGATAGAGAGGCGAGAGGCACAGTTATTGAGGCGGAATTAGATAAGAGCCGTGGGCCTGTGGCCACCGTCCTCATAAAGAACGGATCGCTCGAGCAGGGTGCCCAGTTTATCTGCGGGGGTCATTATGGTCGAGTGAGGGCAATGCTCGATCATCGGGGGCGGAAGATAAAAGTCGCCGGTCCGTCTGTTCCTGTCAAACTGTACGGCATCTCAGGCGTGCCGATGGCAGGAGATGAATTTATCGTTGTAAAGGATGAAAAAACCGCCAAACAGATTATTGAACACCGGAGGGGAAAGGCTCAGAAGCAGGAGATGGCGAGGCGGGGTCCGGTCAGCCTCGACGACCTTTTTGATAGGATCAACAAGGGGGACGTGAAGGAACTCAATATCGTTTTAAAGACAGATGTCCAGGGATCGGCAGAGGCGCTTTCCGATTCACTCATCAAACAGAGTACAGAAGATGTCAATCTGAATATCATTCATTCGGCAACTGGCGCCATCACAGAATCAGATGTGATGCTTGCCTCTGCCTCAGGGGCTATTATTATCGGGTTTAATGTAAGGGCCAATCCGCGCGTTGTTGAAGTTGCAGAAAGAGAAGATGTCGATATTCGCTACTATGATGTTATTTACAATGCCATCAAGGATATCCGCCTTGCCATGGCCGGTCTGTTAGAACCGGTTTTGGAGGAGCATGTGATTGGTCGTGCAGAGGTCAAGGAGATTTTTCGCGTTCCAAAAGTGGGCGCGGTTGCCGGATGTCAGGTCACGGACGGACATGTTGACAGGAATGCAAATGTGAGGCTTTTGCGTGACGATGTGGTCGTTTTTGACGGCAAACTCGCCTCGCTGAGACGATTCAAGGAGGATGTTAAAGAGGTCCAGACCGGATATGAATGTGGTATCGGACTAGAGAATTTCAGTGATATCAAACCGGCTGATATCTTTGAGGTCTATGAGGTGGAGGAGGTGGCTGCAGAGCTCTAGGAAATGGTGGTGGGGACCCTGAAAATAGAATTCCGTCTCTTTGACAACCGTTCTTTAAAGGGGAAGCGGAAGGTGGTCAGGAGCATGGTGGACAAGGTAAAGGCCCGGTTCAACGTTTCTATCGCTGAGGTCGGCTCCAATGATAAATGGCAGAAAATTGAGCTGGGGATCAGTGCCGTAGGGAATGATCGGCGCCATATTGATGCTTCCTTAAATCACATTCTCGATTTCCTCGATTCACTTTGTCTCGCACAACTTGTGAATACAGAAATGGATATTATTAATCTGTAAGGAATTGAGAAACTGAGGAATTGAGGGAGCGAAAATGCTGTCAGGAAAGCGAGCCGTTAGAGTCGGGGACATGATTTTGAAGGAGATCGCATTTCTCCTCCTGGAAAAGGTCAAAGACCCGAGGGTTCGAGGCATCACCTTGACCGGAATCCGTCTCAGTAATGATCTTAAACAGGCCAAGCTCTTTTACAGCGTTGTCGGCGATCAAAGGGAGATAGAGAGGGCCATGACAGGGCTGAACAGTGCGAAGGGATTTATCAAGAGGGAGATCGGTACCCGGATGGAACTGCGTTACGTCCCGGAGATTTCGTTTGTGCACGACCCTTCCTTAGAAGACGGGAGTCATATGGAGCGGGTATTTGAGAAACTTCGGGAAGCTGAAAAAGAATGATGATGACATCAGTTGGCCGGATTGCAGCAGTTTTGGCCGAGGAAAAGCGCTTTCTATTGATGACCCATAAAGACCCGGATGTCGATGGCATCGGATCAATGTTGGCCCTCGGGAAGAGCCTGTGTGATGCAGGGAAGGAAGTGGCGCTTCTTACCGAGGCGCCGATTCTCCCGCCCCTGAATCTCCTGAAAGGGACAGACCGGATTGTCAACAGCCTTGATCATGATGGGGATTTTGATGTTGCAGTGACCCTGGATTGTGCAGAGAAGGGGAGACTGGGAGATGCTGAGGGGCATTTAAAGAGATATCGACACGTCATAAATATTGACCACCATGAAACCAACGATTTTTTCGGAACCCTGAACCTGGTTGCGCCCGAGAGTTCCTCTACGGGAGAGTTGGTGTTCAGATTGATAGAGGCCGCAGCCCTTCCAATGGGCCCTGATGTGGCTGAGAATATATTTGCCGCCATACAGGGCGACACCGGTTCTTTCAGATACAGCAATACGACCCCTGAGGCCTTACGGATGGCTGCCGATCTGATGGAGCGGGGGGCCAGCCCGTGGGACATATCGAGGAAGGTGATGGATAGCTATAGCCTGCCCAGGCTGAAACTGCTGGAAATGGCCCTGAGCACCATCGAATTCCACCATGAGGGGCAGATCGCCATGATGACACTTTTCCAGGACATGTTTCAAAAGGCCGGGGCGCAACCGGTGGACAGTGAGAGATTTGTGGATTATCCCCGTTTTGTTTTTGGAGTTGAGCTGGGTGTTCTGATTCGTGAAACCGGGGAGAATGATTGTAAGTTCAGCCTCCGGTCCAACAGCAGGCTGAATGCAGCCCGGCTGGCATCCCGGTTCGGGGGCGGAGGGCATGTCCGGGCTGCCGGATTCGAACACCGCGGACCTGTTCAGCCCATAAAGAACGATTTTCTGAGAGAGGCTGGCCGGTTTTTGGATGGAACACGCGGCTGACGGAATACTCTTAATTGACAAAGTGAAGGGTGAAACCTCCCACGGTGTGGTCAAGAAGGTCAGATCCGTATTCCGAAAGGGAAACGGTGTCAAGGTCGGGCACGCCGGGACATTGGACCCATTTGCCACCGGATTGCTAATTATTCTTTTGGGACAGGGCACCAAGCTCTCACGGTTTATCATGTCTGGTGAGAAGATCTATTTGGCGACCGTGGAGTTAGGGGTTGAAACAGACACATTGGACCCTACCGGGAAGGTGGTGGGGACCAGGGATGTGCCCGATTTGAGCCCTGAATATGTCCGGGAGAAGGCAAGCCGGTTTGTGGGGAAGATCCCCCAGGTGCCGCCGGCCTATTCTGCCGTGAAGTATAAGGGTCGGCGGGCGTACCAATTGGCGAGAAAAGGCCAGCGTGTGGATCTCAATACGAGAGATGTTACGGTTTATTCCCTTCGTATACTGGCGATGGATCTCCCTCAGATCACACTCCGTGTCAGATGTTCCAGCGGGACCTATATCAGGAGCCTCGCAGCGGATCTGGGAAGGGATCTGGGGCCGGGTGGGCATCTCAGATCTTTGCGCAGGTTAAAGAGCGGGCCGTTCGAGGTGGAAGACGCCCTCCCTTCGACAGAGATCGCGGCCGAAGCGCGTGACCAATCATTGTCAGGAAGGGTGATCCCGATGAGGAAGGCGGTCCCTCATATGGAAGACGTAACGGTTCCTGGGGGTCTTGCTGCAAAAATCCGCAATGGATACCAACCGATCCGGGAAGAACTGGACATCAGGCCAGGTTTTTCCGAGGGATGGGTCAAACTTGTCAATGACGGCAAACTTGTGGCGGTCATAAAGGTGGCAATCGGAGATGAAGCCGGTCATGATAAGGTTAAAATAGAAAGGGTGTTTTCCGAATAGCGCAAAACCCACCGTGCAAAGCGTTATTTTCTGCGCCATGCGCCATGCGGAAAAGAAGATATCAATCCATATAACACAGAGGAGGTATGAAAAGTGGTTTTGTCAGCGGGAGCAAAAAAAGAAGTCATTGAACGGTTTAAAATCCACGAAAAAGACACAGGTTCACCCGAGGTTCAGATTGCCTTACTTACCAGTCGAATTAAATATCTTACAGATCATTTTAAGGTGCATAAAAAGGATCACCATTCACGAAGAGGGTTGTTAAAATTGGTCGGCCAGAGGAGAAGACTCCTCAATTATTTGAAAAAGAAAGATGTTGAGAAATACCGGGATCTTATCAAAGAACTCGGGATTCGAAAGTAGGATGAAGCGCATCAACGCTTGTTTAACCTATTGAAAGGAAAAGTAAAAAATGATAAAGAGCAGTTCTATCGAGATAAATGGTCAGACGCTGAATGTAGAGACGGGTCGTATTGCGAAACAGGCAAGCGGCTCCGTCGTTGTAACATTTGGAGAAACCGTCGTATTGGTGACAGCGGTTTCTACAGACGAGGTGCGCGAAGGGATCGATTTTCTCCCCCTGACCGTTGAATATCAGGAGATGTCTTATGCAGGCGGCAATATCCCGGGCAATTTCTTCCGAAGGGATATGGGAAGACCGAGTGAAAGAGAGACGCTGACGTCGCGGTTGATAGACAGGCCGTTACGGCCCCTATTCCCTGAAAATTACCATTTCGAGACGCAGGTTATTGCAACAGTGCTCTCCACAGACAAAGAAAATGAGTCGGATATGTTGGCCATGTTAGGGGCTTCGGCCGCGCTTGAGATCTCGGATATCCCCTTTTCCGGGCCGATTGCAGGTGTCCGCGTAGGAAGGATCGATGGCCAGTTTGTTACCAATCCCACCATCACCCAGCAGGCCGAAAGCGATATCAATCTGATTGTGGCGGGCAACCGGGACGGCGTTGTCATGGTTGAGGGGGGGGCAAGCTTTGTTCCTGAGTCTGACATGATTGAAGCGATCTTCTACGGTCATGAAGCCCTTCAGCCGATGCTTGATATGCAGGACCGCCTCAAGGCCGAGGTCGGCAAACCCAAGCGGATGATTCCCCCGGCCGATGTGGACGAGGCCCTTCAGGCCAAGATCAGGGAAATTGCTGCCCCTCTTTTAGGGGAAGTGATTGTCACGGTAGACAAGATGAAGCGGCAACAGAAACGAAAAGAGGCGGAAACCCACACCCTCGATCTGCTTTCCAGCGAATATGAAGGAAAGGAATCAGAGATCAAAGAGGCCGTACATTCGCTCGAAAAAACAATGGTTCGTCAGATGATGTTGTCTGAAGGAAAAAGGATAGACGGTCGCGCGTTTGATAAGGTCAGGCCGATAGAATGCTTCGTGGGGCTCTTGCCGCGAATTCATGGGTCGGCCCTTTTTACACGGGGTGAGACACAGGCGATGGCCTTGACAACACTGGGAACCGAACGGGACGAACAGCGGATTGAATCTATCTACGGCGACCATTTCAGATCGTTTATACTTCATTATAATTTTCCTCCCTACTCCGTGGGCGAGGCCAAGCGGCTGGGTGGACCGGGCCGGAGGGAGATCGGGCATGGTGCCCTGGCCAGGCGGGCACTTTTACCCGTATTGCCAGCCGGGGAAGATTTTCAATACTGTATTCGGGTTGTCTCGGAGATCCTTGAGTCAAACGGGTCTTCTTCCATGGCAACCGTGTGTGGCGCATGCCTTTCCCTCATGGATGCCGGCGTCCCGATCAAAGAGCCTGTTGCCGGTGTGGCCATGGGCCTTGTCACAGAGGGTGACAAGGTGGCCGTGCTTACCGATATCATCGGCGATGAAGACCATTACGGGGATATGGATTTCAAGGTAACCGGCACGCGTGACGGGATCACGGCATTGCAGATGGACATAAAGATCGAACGGCTCACAAAGGAGATTATGCAGCAGGCGCTTGCGCAGGCGAGAGAGGGCCGGCTGTTTATCTTGGATGAGATGGCCAAGGCCATTTCAGGCCCGAGAGCCAATGTATCGGAGTATGCCCCCATTATTGCCTCGATCCACATCAACCCTGAAAAGGTCAGGGTCCTCATCGGCCCCGGGGGGAAGACCATCAGGGAGATTTCCAATACCTCCGGTGCCAGGATTGACGTGGATGATGAGGGAACGGTCACGGTTTCCTCTCCGGACAGGGAGTGCTCCGAGTCTGCCATAAAGATGATCAGGGAGATCGCTCAAGAGGCAGAAGTGGGCAAGTTGTACATGGGAAAGGTGGTCAAGATCATGGATTTCGGCGCCTTTGTAGAGATCTTTCCCGGTACGGACGGCCTGGTACACATATCCCAGTTGGCGGAAGAGAGGGTAAACAAGGTGACGGATGTACTCAACGAAGGTGATGAAGTGCTGGTAAAGGTCCTAGAGGTCGGAAACGATGGGAGGATTCGCCTGTCGCGCAAGGCCGCCTTGGGAGAAAGTCCGGATAATGTATCGTAAGACAGTCCTCAAGAATGGTGTCAGAATTATCTCTGAGCGATTAGAGCACCTTCGATCGGTTTCTTTGGGCATATGGGTCAATACCGGATCGCGCGATGAGACCTTTTCGGAAAACGGGGTTTCTCACTTTATCGAGCATATGAGTTTTAAGGGGACCCTCAATCGCAACGTTCTTCAGATTGCCAAGGATTTAGACGCCATCGGAGGGCTGTCAAATGCGTTTACGGGCAAAGAGAACACCTGCTTTC
>CAZACO010000016.1:0-16954 GCA_964483185.1 uncultured Desulfobacteraceae bacterium | reverse complement strand
GACTTGCGAGGCCAAGCGGGGTGTCTGCCGTGCATGTTACGGCAGGGATCTGGCCCATGGGCATCAAGTCAATTTAGGTGAGGCCGTCGGTGTTATCGCTGCACAGTCGATAGGCGAGCCGGGAACACAGCTCACCATGAGGACGTTTCATATCGGTGGTACAGCAAGTAAACGGGTCGAACAGTCCACTGTCCAGCCAAGGAATGCGGGCGAAGTGAAGTTTATTGGTCTTAAGACGGTTGAGAACAACGAGGGCAACCTCGTGGCCATGAACCGAAACGGTGAAATTGCCATTCTGGGGAAGGGTAAAAGGGAGGTGGAGCGATATCCGATCATATACGGTGCCACGCTGAAAGTGCGTGACGGTCAACGGGTCAAGCCGCCCGAGGTCTTGGCCGAATGGGATCCCTTTACCATCCCGATCATGACCGAAGTCCGAGGTGTTGTCAAATTCGGTGATGTCATAGAAGGCCGAACCATGCAGGAGAAACGGGACATGGTAACCGGCAAAATCAGCCGCGTGATCGTCGAGTCCCGTGACATCGATGTCAGACCCCGGATTTCCATCAAAGACAGCAGCGGAAAAACGGCCGGGCTGCCTGGAAGCAGAAAGGCCAAGGCCCGTTACTATTTCCCCGTGGGTGCGATCATTATGGTTAACGAAGGCGATCAGATAGGCCCGGGAGCGGTTTTAGGAAAAATCCCCAGAGAGACAACCAAAACAAAGGATATCACAGGCGGGTTGCCGCGGGTCGCCGAGCTGTTTGAAGTAAGAAAGCCGAAAGAGACCGCCATCATTACCGAAATAGACGGTGTGGTTTCGTTTGGGAAATATACCAAAGGCAAGCGGAAAATGACGATTACTCCCGATGTGGGTGATCCCGTGAATTATTTTGTACCGAGAGGAAAGCATGTAAGCGTTTTGGAAGGGGATTATGTGAGGGCAGGGGAGGCCATGATGGATGGTTCTGCTGATTCTCATGACATCCTGAAGATCAGAGGACTCAAGGAATTGGCAAAATACCTGGTCAATGAGGTGCAGGAGGTCTACCGCCTCCAGGGCGTAAAAATAAATGACAAACATATCGAAGTCATTGTCAGGCAAATGGTGAGACAGGTAAGCGTGACAGATCCCGGTGATTCCCATTTCCTTTTAGGGGATAATATTGAAAAGTGGCGTTTTGAGGAAGAGAACCAAAAAATCATTGAAAAGGGTGGAAAGCCGGCCCTCGCCCAGCCCCTCCTGTTAGGGATCACCAAGGCTTCTCTGAATACGGAGAGTTTTATATCGGCCGCGTCTTTCCAGGAAACAACAAAGGTCTTGTCCGATGCGAGCATCGCTGGAAAGGTGGATTTGCTGAGGGGACTGAAGGAAAACGTGATTATGGGTCGGCTGATTCCAGCAGGAACCGGGCTGAAGGCCTACAGAAACGTTGAAATCGGGGTTAACAATTAATTTCTCGGTGTGGACGAAAATTGCCTTGACAACTCGAATCTAAAGGAATATAAAGACTAGTTTTGTATTTGTAAGATTAAGTGCAGGTGATGTATCGCTGATTGAGTTAGACGAAGGAGATCCGATGACGACGATTAACCAGCTTGTACGGAAAGGTCGCCGCAAGCCAAAAAAGAAGGTCAACACGCGTGCCCTCCAGGGTGCGTCCCAGAAGAGGGGGGTATGTGTCCGAGTCTATACCTCGACGCCCAAGAAACCGAACTCTGCACTGCGAAAGGTGGCAAGGGTCAGGCTGACGAACGGGATTGAGGTCACCTCCTATATCCCGGGCATGGGTCACAATCTTCAGGAGCACTCGGTTGTTCTCATCAGGGGAGGTCGTGTGAAGGACTTGCCCGGTGTCAGATATCATATTGTCAGAGGTACCATGGATACCACGGGTGTAGATGATCGTCGGCAGGGCCGTTCCAAGTACGGCGCAAAAAGGCCAAAAGGCCTTCGGTCGCACGGTTCATAATGGAAGAACAAGGGAAGGCAAAGCCAGGCCATCTTGGTCTCGATTTTTTTACTTCCAGCTTTGGAGAATTCATATGTCCAGAAAGAGGGTGGCTGCCAAGCGAAAGATAGCCCCAGACCCAAAATACAAGAGCGTACTGGTTGCGAAATTTATTAACAACCTGATGAAAAAAGGAAAAAAAAGCACGGCTCAATCGATCCTTTACGGCGCGTTTGATGCAATAGAAGAAAAAACAAGGAAGGATCCGTTAGCTGTCTTTCAATCTGCACTCGACAATGTCAGACCCGTTGTGGAGGTGAAATCGAGACGGGTGGGCGGTTCTACTTACCAGGTGCCCACAGAGGTAAGGCCAGCCAGAAGGCAGGCCCTCAGCATGAGGTGGATTATCGGCTTTGCCAGCGCAAGGGGTGAGAAGGTGATGGCTGCCAAATTGGCGGGAGAGCTGATTGATGCTTCCAATGAGAGAGGCGCCGCTATTAAGAAAAAAGAGGACACTCACAGGATGGCTGAGGCCAACAAGGCGTTTGCACACTATCGTTGGTAAGCCGTAAGTAGTGGATGGCTGGTGAGTGTGGAGGTATCGTTTTTTGAGGTGCTTATCGGTTAGTTTCTGCTGATTTATTTAGGAGGACAAGAGATGGCCAAGAAGAAATTTGAGAGGACGAAGCCGCATTTGAATGTGGGTACGATAGGGCATATTGATCATGGCAAGACGACCTTGACTGCGGCGATTACAAAGCACTTAGAGAAGAAAGGGTGGGCGGAATATGTTCCGTTTGATGAGATAGACAAGGCGCCGGAGGAGAAGGCGAGGGGGATTACGATAGCGACGGCGCATGTGGAATATGAGACAGCGAACCGGCATTATGCGCATGTGGATTGTCCGGGTCACGCTGATTATATAAAGAACATGATTACGGGTGCTGCCCAGATGGACGGTGCGATTCTGGTGGTTGGGGCGGATGATGGTCCGATGCCTCAGACGCGGGAGCACATATTGTTGGCGCGTCAGGTGGGAGTGCCGAGTATTGTGGTATTTTTGAACAAATGTGACATGGTGGATGATGAAGAGCTTATTGAGTTGGTGGAGCTTGAACTGAGGGAACTGCTGTCGAAGTACGAGTTTCCCGGAGATGACATTCCGATCGTACGCGGGAGTGCATTGAAGGCGTTGGAGAGTGATGATTCTGATTCTGAAGATGTGAAGGCCATATTTGAATTGATGGATGCGATTGACAGTTACATTCCTGAGCCGGTCAGGGACACGGACAAGCCGTTCTTGATGCCGATAGAGGATGTATTCAGCATCTCCGGCCGTGGGACGGTGGTAACGGGTCGAGTGGAGCGAGGGGTTGTCAAGGTAGGTGATGAGGTTGAGCTGGTTGGGATCCGGCCGACGATGAAGACGGTGTGTACGGGAGTTGAGATGTTTCGGAAGATCCTGGATCAGGGCCAGGCTGGGGATAACATTGGGGTACTGATCAGGGGGACGAAGCGAGATGAAGTTGAGCGGGGTCAAGTGGTTGCGAAGCCTGGGAGCATAACGCCGCATACGAAATTCAAGGCTGAGGCATATATATTAACGAAGGAAGAGGGGGGACGTCATACGCCGTTTTTTAATGGATATCGTCCCCAGTTTTATTTTAGGACGACGGACGTGACGGGAGTGACGACGCTGCCGGAGGGAGTTGAGATGGTGATGCCCGGGGACAATGTAGCGATGGAGGTTGCGTTGATCACACCGATAGCGATGGAGAAGGAGTTGCGTTTTGCCATTCGCGAGGGTGGAAGGACCGTTGGCGCTGGCGTTATCAGTGAGATTATAGAGTAAGGGAGACCGGTATGATAGCCAACCAGAAGATCCGGATTCGATTGAAGGCCTATGATCACAAATTATTGGATCAATCTGCCATGGAGATTGTGGAGACGGCAAAAGAGACAGGTGCCAGAGTGGCCGGGCCGATTCCTCTCCCTACGGTCATTAACAAATATTGCGTTCTTAGATCCCCTCATGTGAACAAGAAATCAAGAGAGCAGTTCGAGATAAGAACACACAAGCGCTTATTGGACATATTGGAACCTACCCAGCAGACCGTTGACTCTCTCATGAAACTCGATTTGGCGGCAGGGGTAGATGTAGAGATCAAGCTGTAGAAATTTCTGGGTAAACGGGAATCGAAAAGAGTGCAGGGTTTATTTGGAGCTAAATCCCTATGGTCAACAAGCTTTTTGGCAAGAAAATAGGTATGACAAGTTTTTTCCTCAATGAGGGGGAAAGTGTCCCTGTAACGGTTCTGAAGGTTGGACCTTGCGTGGTGATACAGAAAAAGACCCGTGAAAAGGAAGGGTATGATGCTCTTCAGATGGGTTATGGTCCGAGGAAAGAAAGCCGGCTGAACAAACCCTCAAAAGGGCATTTTAAGGGCGCGGGAGGCAGGTTCTTTTCCCAGTTAAGGGAGATTAGGGTTGATGACCCTGAGGCCTTTCAATTAGGGGATGAAATCAAATCCGATATCTTTACCATCGGCGAGTTCGTTCATGTGCGAGGGCTCAGTAAAGGGAGAGGATTCAGTGGTGTCATTAAGAGATGGGGGTTTTCCGGAGGGAAAAAGACCCACGGTTCCCGCTCGCACAGGATTCCAGGATCGATCGGATGCAGCGCCACTCCGGGAAGAGTTCAGAAAGGCAGAAAAATGCCCGGCAGGATGGGAAACCAGCATGTCACCATTAAAAACCTCAAGGTCGTTGATGTAAGGCCGGAGATGGATTTAGTCCTGGTCAAAGGGGCGGTGCCTGGAGGACCGAACAGCTTCCTTGAGATCTGGAAGGCCAGCAGCGGTGCTTAATGTTGCTTATGGCGCCGGGTGAACCCGTGGATCTTGACCGATGAAGCCTGGTTAAGACTTGACTCAGGAATTTAGGAATAAAACAAATAATTCAAATTTAATACCATAATTCCTCAATTTGAGGTGGATATATGACTGTCTCGGATGTATATAATCTTCAAAACGAAAAAGTTTCCGAAGTGGAACTGAAGGATGAAGTCTTTGCGGTACCCATAAAAAAGCATGTCCTTCACCAGGTCGTGACGGCCCAACTTTCCAAGAAAAGGTCTGGGGCAGCCGCCACAAAGGGCCGTTCAGATGTAAAATGCTCTGGAACCAAGCTCTGGCGACAGAAGGGGACCGGCAGGGCTAGAGTCGGCAGAGGTTCTTCTCCTACGAGAAGGGGTGGTGGAGTGGCCTTTGGACCGTCTCCGCGGGATTATTCACAAAAGGTGTCCAAGAAGGTGAGGAAGGCGGCATTGCGCATGGCTTTGACCGACAAGGTTCAAGGCAATCACCTCATCATTATTGACGATTTCAGCTTTCCTGAGATCAAGACAAAGGAATTTGTGGGAACAATGAGGCGTTTTGATGTCAAGAAGGCCCTGATCGTAACGGGAGATAAATCGGAAAATCTAGAGAAGTCCTCCAAAAACGTCCCGCTGATAAAGGTTATGCGGTATGAGGGGCTGAATGTATACGACCTGCTGAGATATGATCACCTTTTTATAGAACAACCCGCGGTTCATAAAATAGAGGAGGCGTTGGTTTCATAGTGGATATCTATCAGGTTATCAAAGAGCCACACATCACCGAAAAGGCCAATATACAGAAGAGCGAGACCAATCAGGTTTCTTTCAAGGTCCATAGAGGGGCCAACAAGATAGAGATCAAGCGGGCTGTGGAGACCCTTCTCAAGACAAAGGTCTTGGATGTTAGGACAATGAATGTGCTGGGCAAGCGCCGACGGATGGGAAAAACCATGGGGAGGCGACCTCATTGGAAAAAGGCCGTTGTGAAATTGGCCCCGGGTCAAAATATAGAGTTTTTTGAGGGAACGTAAGGGGTTGGATGGGTGATTGAACAAGTGGCGAAAAGAATCGATAAAGCAGATCCAGACGCAGAAAACATTTTTGTAAGGACTGTCGTTTATTGGAAGACTCAGTAACTATTTTGGTGTAACGAAGCGGAGCAGAGAATGGGCATCAAACCTCATAAACCAACCTCACCGGGAAGGAGATTCCAGACATCTTCCGAGTTTGAGGAGATAACGAGCAAAAAGCCTGAAAAAAGCCTTATCAGGGCGTTGAGAAAGAAAGGCGGCAGGAATTCAAACGGTCGTCTGACCGTTCGACACAGAGGGGGCGGGCACAAGCGTGCATACCGCCTGATAGATTTCAAACGGGACAAAGATGGGATTCCGGCTGTGGTGGCGTCCATTGAGTATGACCCGAACCGATCTGCCAATATTGCCCTCTTGAACTATGCGGATGGGGAAAAACGATATATCCTGGCCCCTAACAGACTACAGGTGGGAGACCGTGTCATGTCGGGGCAGGGGGCGGAAATCAGGAATGGCAATGCCCTTCCCTTGCGGGATATTCCTATGGGAACTCACATACACAACATTGAGCTGAATGTGGGGCATGGTGGACAGTTGGCGAGAGGCGCAGGAAGTTACTGTCAGTTGATGGCCAAGGAAGGGAAATATGCTCAAGTCAAACTTCCTTCCGGCGAAGTACGAATGGTATTTCAGGATTGCAAGGCGACGATTGGGCAGGTGGGGAACCTGGACCATGAAAATATATCCGTCGGTAAGGCTGGCAGGAATCGATGGTTAGGAAAAAGACCTCGGGTGAGAGGTGTTGCGATGAACCCGGTGGACCACCCCCATGGCGGAGGTGAAGGGAAATCCTCGGGTGGACGACACCCCGTGACGCCGTGGGGTGTCCCGACCAAGGGGTATAAGACCCGGGTCAGGAAGGGAAGCGACAGACTCATTGTTAAGCGTCGAACCAAGTAAGATGGAATATAAACCGGCAAGAACCATTAATCATTATAGTGAATAGCAACAGGAGAGCTGATTTTGCCGAGATCTTTAAAAAAGGGACCGTTTGTCGACGACCACTTACTTAAGAAAGTCGAGGCGGCAAGTGGAACGATTAGCAGGCAGATCATAAAAACATGGTCGCGTAGGTCCACAATCCTTCCCGAGTTCGTCGGGTTAACATTCGCTGTCCACAACGGCAAAAAGTTTTTGCCTGTTTTTGTCTCTGAAGACATGGTAGGGCATAAATTAGGTGAATTTGCGCCTACAAGAACGTTCTATGGACATGCCGGAGACAAGAAATCGAAGTTGAAAGGGAAGCAGAAATAATTGAAATGAAGGGATTTCGAATTCGGGAAGTGAAAGCGAACTTATTTGATTCCTCAATTCCTCAACTCGTGAACCTCCATAAGTGTTTTGAAGAGTAAAGATGGAAATAAAAGCAGCGGCAAGATTTGTTAGGATTTCGCCACAGAAGATTCGCCTAGTCATGGGGCAGGTCCGGGGGAAGAACGTGGAAGAGGCATTAAACTTGCTTTCTTTCGCACCTCAACGGGGTGCACGGATACTGAGAAAATTAATCAATTCGGCTGTGGCAAACGCCCAGGAAAATGCTGGTATGGACGTGGACTCGCTCTACATCGCAAAGCTATACGCCGATGAGGGGCCGACTTTGAAAAGATGGCGGCCGCGGGCCCTTGGACGTGCAAGCCGAATACGGAAAAGGACCAGCCATCTGACGGTTGTTTTAGACGAGAAATAGGCTGTGGGGTGTTGATGCGTCGAAAAGACGTTTTGGTTACACTGGAGGTGTATATTGGGACAAAAAGTTCATCCGATCAGTTTTAGACTGGGGATCAACAGGAGTTGGGACTCGAAGTGGTTTGCTAATGCGCAATATAGTACTTTTGTTTTAGAAGATTTCAATATCAGGAAGTTCTTGAAAAAAAGAGTCCTCCAGGCCGGCGTATCAAAGATAGAGATTGAGAGGGCGGCGAACAAGGTCCGGATCCGTATGCATGCCGCGAGGCCCGGGATTGTGATCGGAAAAAAGGGCGTTGAAATTGAAAAGCTTAAATCCGACTTAGAAAAGATGATAAAGAGGGATGTCATCCTTGATATTCAGGAAGTGAGAAAGGCGGAAGTCGATGCCCAGTTAGTTGCGGAAAATGTTGCCATGCAGTTGGTCCGGCGGATTGCGTTCAGGCGGGCCATGAAAAAGAGTGTAAGCTCGGCATTGAGATTCGGGGCCCAGGGCATTAAGATATCCTGCAGCGGTAGATTAGGCGGGGCTGAGATGGCACGCAGGGAATGGTATCGAGAAGGGAGGGTGCCTCTCCACACCATTAGGGCCGATATCGATTACGGATTTGCGGAAGCGTTCACCACATATGGCGTTATCGGCGTTAAGGTGACTATATTTAAGGGTGAGATATTACCTAACAAGAAGATGAAGGCGTAGGAAGTCGTTATGCTGAGTCCAAAGAAGATCAAGTATCGTAAAAAACAAAGAGGCAGGACAAAAGGGAAGGCCTTCCGGGGCAGCACGCTTGAATTCGGCGACTATGGTTTGCAGGCATTGGAATGTGGCCTTATGAGTGCCCAGCAGATAGAATCGGCGCGAGTTGCCGTAACAAGACACGTCAAGCGCGGCGGAAAAGTATGGATACGAATCTTTCCAGACAAGCCTGTCGGCAAAAAGCCGGCCGAGACCAGGATGGGCAAAGGGAAGGCTGCCCCCGACAGTTGGGTCGCTGTCGTAAAGCCCGGAAGAGTTTTGTATGAATTGGAAGGTGTTCCGGAGAATGTGGCAGGAGAGGCGTTTCGTTTGGCAGGACATAAGCTGCCGTTTGCCACGAAATTCATAACCAGGGGAACATAAGCTCATGAAGGCCAAGGAACTGAGAGAACTCAGCAGAGAAGAGTTAAAAGAGAAAGAGAGAGAGGCAAGCCAGGAGCTGTTTAACTTGAGGTTTCAGAAAGCCACTGGACAGTTGGGAAACACTGCTGTTATCCGCAAGACAAAAAAGAATCTGGCGCGAGTAAAAACCGTGCTTAGGGAATTGTCGATTGGCGAGGCGATTGAATGACACACGAGGTAGTGATGGGAGAGCGCGGACAGCGAAAAAGACTGGTAGGGACTGTTATCGGTAACCGAATGAACAAGACAGCCGTGGTTTTAGTCGAACGGCTGACAAGACATGCCACATATAAGAAATATGTTCGAAGGCGTGCGAAATATATGGCCCATGATGTGAGTAATATCTGCGGAATTGGAGACAAGGTGCGGATTATTGAATGTCGGCCGATCAGCAAGAGAAAGAGGTGGCAGGTCGTTGACATTATAGAAAAAAGCCAAGCGGTTTAATGGTCCGTCGGAGTTGATGAGATGATACAAACTGAAACGAGATTAAGGGTGGCTGATAATTCCGGCGCCAAATCGGTCTCCTGTATAAAGGTATTGGGTGGATCCAAGAGGAGATACGCAAGTGTTGGAGATATAATTGTCGTAGCCGTCAAAGAGGCAATGCCAAATTCCAAGGTAAAAAAGGGAGATGTTGTCCGGGCAGTGATTGTCAGAACGGCCAAGGAGATCCGCAGGACGGATGGATCTCATATTCGATTTGATGATAATTCTGCTGTTCTGATCAACCAGCAAGGTGAGCCGATCGGGACCAGGATTTTTGGACCTGTGGCAAGAGAACTGAGGGCAAAAAAATTTATGAAGATTATTTCACTGGCCCCGGAGGTGCTCTAATGGGGAGTTCATTACCCAGAGTGTGGGGGACAAAATCAGCGCTGTGGAGCGATAAACGTGCGGAAAAAGCATCCTAAAATTAAGAAAAAAGACAAGGTTATCGTCCTTGTTGGAAAAGAAGTAGGCAAGATCGGAACGGTTTTGAAGGTTGATACTGAAAAGGGGCGCGTCATTGTCGAAAAGGTCAATATGATCAAACGACATTCCAAGGCAAGTCCCCAGACCGGGCAAGGGGGAATCGTTGAAAAGGAGGCTCCTTTAAACATTTCCAACGTGATGGTTGTTTGTGATAAATGCGCTGAGCCTACGCGGATTGGAAAACGCCTACTCGAAGACGGTTCAAAGGTTCGCATATGCAAGAAATGTGGCGAGCCGATGGATAGGTAATTTGGTTTTGGATTGCGGATTTTGGATTAAATAAGAAATGATCTCAGCGTGTTGTTGGCGTATCAGCGAATAGGGAGGAACAATCGTTGTCTCGATTGAAGGAAAAATACCATTCCGAGGTTGTGCCCTCTATGATGAAGGAATTCGGCTATGAGAGTATCATGGCTGTTCCACGTATCAAGAAGGTTGTTTTAAATATGGGTCTGGGAGAAGCGATACAAAACATCAAGACGCTTGATTCCGGTGTTGAGGAGCTCACGATGATCGCAGGACAAAAGGCTGTCGTTACCAAGGCCAGAAAGTCGATCGCTGGCTTTAAGCTCCGGCAGGGTATGCCTATCGGGTGTATGGTGACGCTGCGACGTCAAAAAATGTTTGATTTCTTAGACAAACTCTTCAATGCGGGCTTAGCTCGAGTTCGGGATTTTAGAGGCCTTTCAGATAAGGTGTTTGATGGTCGAGGTAACTGTAGCATAGGCATAAAGGAGTTTATTGTCTTTTCTGAGATAGATTACGATAAGATAGACAAGATGAAAGGTCTGAATATCTCCATCGTGACAACGGCCAACACCGATGCAGAAGGCCTTTTCTTATTAAAGCATTTAGGGATGCCTTTCCGGAATTAGGATTGTCAAAGGTAAAGAGGGAGGTTGTTTTGGCAAGGAAGTCGCTTATTGTTAAGGCCCAGAGGAAACAGAAATTCAGTGCCCGTCAGTATAACAGGTGTCCGATTTGCGGGCGGAGCAGGGCGTATTTGAGAAAATTCGGAATCTGCCGCATCTGTTTCAGAAATCTGGCTTCCAGAGGGGAAATCCCGGGGGTGGTAAAATCGAGCTGGTGAACGAAGGGTTTTCTTATTCGGATAGTTGAGAAATTTTCCGAATAAACGATAATGGGGGGCAGAGCAGCTAATGACTATGACGGATCCAATCGCGGATATGTTGACAAGGATAAGAAACGCCTTGAGGGCTTCGCATGAACTGGTCAATATTCCGAGTTCGAAATTGAAGATAAACGTGGCCAAGGTCTTAAAATCTGAGGGGTACATCAAAAATTTCAGAATCATTTCTGATGGCAAACATAGATTCATAAGGGTTTTTCTGAAATACGACAAAGAGGGCGTGCCGATCATTGAAGGGCTCAAGAGGGTGAGCAAGCCGAGTTGCCGCGTCTATGTGGGGCGTGACCGTCTCCCCAAGGTGTTAAACGGGTATGGCATTAACATCGTTTCCACATCAAAGGGCCTGATGACAGATAATGAGGCGAGTAAAACGGGTGTCGGCGGAGAGATCCTCTGTTCTGTTTGGTAAATAATTCAATCCCGCCTCAGACGGGACAAAATGGTGGAGGTTCTGAATGTCACGCATAGGCAAACGGCCTATTTTAATACCAGCAGATGTTGATGTAACCATTGAAGGAGATCTTCTTAGGGTGAGAGGTCCCAAGGGTGAGCTGGAACGGTCTGTTCATCCCAAGATATCCGTGCAAAGGGATGGGGACAAGCTCTCGGTGGTGGCTACCGATGAATCGAGGGAGGCCAGGTCTCTTCATGGCCTTTTCGGGGCGCTCGTTAGCAACATGGTGACAGGCGTTACAAAGGGATTTGAGAAGCCTCTTGAGATTGTCGGGGTAGGATACAGGGTCGAACTAAAGGGGAGGACGGCTGTTTTCAGCCTCGGATATTCTCATCCGATCAACTTTGAGCTCCCAGAGGGGATAGACGCCACCATAGAAAAGAGTAAAATCGTGTTGAGCGGTATTGACAAAGAACTTTTAGGCATGACCGCCGCTAAAATCCGTGGACTCCGGGCGCCGGAGCCTTATAAAGGCAAAGGGATCAAGTACGCTGATGAGCTCATCCGGAGAAAAGCGGGCAAGGCGGGAGCGACGACATAAGCAGAAAACGATTAAGAGGTTTCCGGGATGGGTGCTGTCAGTAGGTCAGAGAGAAGATTGAGAAGAAAGCTGAGGGTGCGTAAGAAGATTAAGGGCAACCCTGAGAAGACCCGTCTGTGTGTTTTCAGAAGCACTAAGCATATTTATGCCCAGATCATAGACGATTCCGTGGGGAGGACGTTGGCAGAGGCATCTTCACTGTCAAAAGACCTTCGGTCGAAGATCGGGAAAGACGGCGGTAACAAGAAGGGCGCCGCAGTTGTTGGTTCTGCAATTGGTGAATTGGCGCTGTCAAAGGGGATCAAAAGGGTTGCTTTTGACCGGAACGGTTTTTTGTACCATGGCCGTGTGAAGGCCCTTTCTGAGGCGGCGCGTAAAAGCGGACTGGAGTTTTGACACAATTCAGATGGAATCGGGCTGACGATTGAATAAGGCCTGATGATTGCCTGAACAATGGCAGAATTTTGAAATTATTTTTCTGAAACACTATAGACAGGGAGATTACCATTGTTTGCAGGAGAGGATGAAGCACAATTAATTGAAAAGGTTATCCATATTAACCGGGTTGCAAAGGTTGTAAAGGGTGGCCGGCGCTTCAGTTTCAGTGCTATTGTTGTCGTAGGGGACGGCAAGGGAATGGTCGGCAGTGGACTTGGAAAGGCTAACCAGGTGCCTGAAGCCATCAGGAAAGGTATTGAAAAAGCCAGAAGGGACATGCGCAATGTCTGCCTGAATGACAAATCCATCCCTTATGAGGTCATTGGCAAATGTGGGGCAGGCCGCGTTTTGTTGAAACCTGCCGGGCAGGGCACTGGCCTGATTGCCGGAGGAGCGGTTCGTGCGGTTCTGGAGGCAGCGGGCGTTCAGAATATCCTTACAAAATGCTTAGGTTCCCATAACCCTCACAATATCGTGAAGGCAACGATCAGAGGGCTGCGTTTGTTACGGACTCCCGAAGAAATTATGCTCCGCAGAGGAAAAATGGTTGAGGAGGCGGGTGCGTAGCCCCTTTATCCCGGCAACCGCGCCGGATCGGGGTGCCATCTTTTGCGTCCGTTCAGATGAACTCCGTTCAGCCGGAGCCTGAGGTGAGAATTAGCAATGACAGAGACAATCAAGGTGACGCTTGTCAGGAGCAGAATCGGCAAAAACGAGAAGATTCGTCAAACCTTAAACGGGTTAGGTTTGACCAAGCTTAATAAGTCAGTGGAACTGAAAAATACGCCAGCTATCAGGGGCATGATTGAAAAAGTCTCGTTCCTTGTTAAGGTTGGTTGAGATACGGGGAAAAGAGATGAAAATCAATGAGCTTTCACCCGCTGAGGGTTCCAGAAAGAAGCGAAAGAGGGTTGGAAGGGGCCCTGGATCGGGTCACGGCAAGACCGCTTGCAGGGGTCACAAAGGACAGAAGTCTCGTTCGGGTGGAGGGGTCCGGCCCGGTTTCGAGGGGGGGCAGATGCCGCTTCAGAGACGGTTACCCAAGCGTGGCTTTACCAACATATTCAAAAAGGAATACAATATCATCAATATTGACGATCTGAACCGGTTTGAGCCCGATGCGCTTCTTGATCCCGCGGCCTTCCAGAGGGCCGGGCTCGTCAAGAAAATGAGAAATGGGATTAAGTTGTTGGGCAACGGAGAACTGGCCCAGCCTGTTGTTGTCAGAATTCACAAGGCGAGCAAAGCGGCTAAGGAAAAGGTTGAAGCGGCCGGCGGCAAGGTGGAGATCATATAGCCTCTATCGGTGCATGATGGATACAACTTTTATCTGGGAAGAATCAGGAATTTCTAACAGCGATGGGTGAGACGAGATAGGTTTATGATCGGCGGCTTCCAGAATATTACCAAGATACCGGAGTTAAAGAAAAAGATCCTCTTTACCCTGCTTATGCTTGCGGTCTACCGCGTAGGGTGTCATATCCCAACTCCTGGGATTGACGGGGCAGCCTTGGCGGCATTTTTCAGTGCGAGAAGGGGGACACTTTTTGGCCTTTTTGATATGTTTTCCGGTGGCGCTTTGAGTCAGATGTCTGTGATGGCCTTGGGGATCATGCCCTATATCAGCGCTTCCATCATATTAGAGCTTATGACGGTGGTTGTGCCATACCTTGAAAAGCTGAAAAAAGAGGGTGAGCAAGGGCGTAAAAAGATAACACAGTATACCCGTTACGGAACCGTCATATTGAGCATTATCCAGGGCTTTGGTATCGCTGTCGGTCTTGAGAACATGACCAGCCCGGGCGGCGCCATGATTGTGCCTGTCGGTGGCTGGGGCTTCAGGCTCCTCACGGTCATTACACTGACTGCCGGGACCTCTTTTCTCATGTGGTTAGGAGAGCAGATAACTGAGCGAGGAATTGGAAACGGGATTTCTCTCATCATTTTTTCCGGTATTGTTGCTCGGTTTCCGGTGGCCGTTGCCAACAGCTTTAGATTGATGACTACAGGCGAACTCACTCCTTTTTTTATGGCACTGATCGTTGCTCTTATGATTGCGGTGATCGGTGTGATTGTCTTTGTTGAAAGAGGCCAAAGAAGGATACCGGTTCAATATGCCAAGAGGGTAATTGGCCGTAAGATGTATGGGGGGCAGAGCACGCATCTACCGTTGAAGGTCAACACGGCAGGTGTGATTCCACCGATTTTCGCTTCTTCCATCATTATGTTTCCGGCAACGATCGCTAATTTTCTGAGTGTGGATGAATTCCCCTGGCTACAACATGTTGTCAATGCCCTGGCACCTGGACATATCATTTATACGTTGATTTATGTGACTTTCATATTTTTCTTCTGCTATTTCTATACTGCCGTGCATTTCAACCCGGTTGACGTTGCCGATAATATGAAGCGATCCGGAGGATTTATCCCAGGGATCAGGCCCGGCAAGAATACGGCAGAGTATATTGACAGGGTATTGACGAGACTCACCTTCTCGGGCGCCCTTTACGTTTCGGCTATTTGTGTGTTGCCCAATATCCTGATATATCATCTGCATGTGCCATTCTATTTTGGTGGAACTGCACTGTTGATCGTGGTCGGCGTGGCAATGGATACCACGAACCAGATAGAGTCCCATATGCTGACCCGACATTACGAGAGTTTTATGAAAAAGGGATTTGGAAAGGCGAGATAGCTATCTCGACAAATTTGTTTAATATGGGCTGGATGGGAAAATTGATATGCCCAAGGAAGAAGCTATTGAAGTCGAAGGGGTTGTGATTGAGACGCTGCCCAATGCCATGTTCAGGGTCGAACTCAAGAATGGACACCGGGTCTTGTCTCATATCTCCGGTCGGATCAGGAAAAATTTCATAAAGATATTGCCCGGGGACATGGTGGTGGTGGAATTGTCCGCATACGATTTAACCAGAGGTCGGATTGTTTATCGAGGCAGCAGGTCGTAAAACGTAAATTTGCGTGTAAGTCACCCCTTTTACCTTTTTGCGGGAAATCGAAAAGGTGGAAAAAAGAGGATGTTTGGACTATGAAAGTGAGACCATCAGTCAAGAAAATGTGTATCAGATGTAAGATCATTCGACGGAATGGAATAACACGGGTGATCTGTGAAAATCCTCGTCATAAGCAGAGACAGGGATGACGGGGCCTGAAAAAGAGATGCAATCCGGACGTTTCATGATGAGCGAGCCGGGTCTAGACTACTAAGCAAAGAGGAGCTGAAGATTGGCAAGAATCGCGGGTGTCGATTTACCAAGGGGAAAAAGAATTGAGATTGCGCTAACCTACATCTATGGAATCGGGAGAGCGTCAGCGCAGAAAATACTCTCCGAGGCAGGCATAGACTGGGGCGTTAAATCGGATGAACTCACGCCTGAGCAGATTACCGGTATCAGAAAGATCATTGACGAGAAACACAAGGTTGAAGGTGATCTGAGACGCGAGATATCCATGAATATAAAGCGGTTGATGGATCTCGGCGCGTATCGTGGATTGAGACACAGGAGGGGTCTGCCTGTCAGGGGCCAAAGGACCAGTACGAACGCAAGGACTAGAAAAGGGCCACGCAGGGCCGTGATGGGAAAGAGGAAAAAATAAAGATTTGAGGAGACAGGATGGCAAAAACGGCAAGAAAGAGAACCCGATCCAAAAAGGAAAAAAAGAACGTCCCCTCCGGGATCGTCCATATCCAATCCACCTTTAACAACACCATCGTGACAATTACGGATCCCGGTGGAAATGTCATTGCTCAGTCAAGTGCGGGAAGAGGAGGCATCAAGGGATCAAGAAAAAGTACTCCTTTTGCGGCCCAGATTGCCGGGCGGGATGCACTGAGGCAGGCAATGGACCAGGGGATGAGGGTGGCCGAGGTCCGGGTCAAAGGGCCTGGCGTGGGTAGGGAGGCCGCCCTGCGTTCGCTTCAGGTTGAAGGCTTTACAGTGACGGTTATCAGGGATGTAACGCCTATTCCGCATAACGGGTGCCGCCCCCCCAAAAGGCGAAGGGTGTAATTATGTTGGATTTCGGAACGGACAACGAATTGTCAATAACGAATAATGAATAACCAGGGCAGGAGGGGTTGTTTTGGCCAGATATACTGATTCTTCATGCAAGTTGTGCCGACGAGAGAATCTGAGGCTCTATCTGAAGGGTGACCGGTGCTATGGTGACAAGTGCGCTTTTGAAAGAAGATCGTATCCGCCCGGCCAGCATGGCCAGAGACGCGGAGGAAAACTCTCGGATTACAGGGTGCAGCTCAGGGAGAAGCAGAAGGTCAAGAGAATTTACGGCCTGTTGGAAAACCAGTTCAGAGGCTGTTATTACCGAGCTGAAAAACAGAAAGGGATTACCGGAACCAACTTGTTGATATTGCTTGAGTCTCGGTTAGACAATGTTGTTTACAGGATGGGTTTTGCCGCCTCCCGAAAACAGGCAAGACAATTGGTCCGGCACAATCACTTTACAGTGAACGACAAGAAGGTCAATATACCCTCTTACCAGGTGAAACCGGGAGATGAAATCGGGACAAAGGAGAAGAGCAAAAAAGTGCCGCAGGTTGTCGAGGCAATGGAGACTGTAGTCAGGAGAGGCATTCCAGACTGGATTGAAGTTG
>CAZACO010000015.1:0-17089 GCA_964483185.1 uncultured Desulfobacteraceae bacterium | reverse complement strand
CCGGAACCGATAACCGATAACGAATAACAGATAACCAGACGAAGTTTTATAGGAAAGGAGCTTTAAATGGCTACAGAAAAAAGGGCTTTTTACTGTGTGTTTAAACCGGACAAAATGCCGAGCACGGAAGAAATGAGAAAACTTTTTGAAACAAGCTATCCCATCTTCCTGGGCATGGACCCGGTTGAATTCAAGTGCTGGTGGTGTGATCAGGAGAGGAAGGAATGGGGAGCGTTTTACGTATTCAAATCAGAGAAGGCCCTCAGGGATTATGTGACCGCTGACCATTGGACAAAGGTGGCTCCTGAAAAGTACGGTTGTGTGCCCAAGTGGTATGCCCTGGAAGTAGGCGCCATCATCGCCAAGAAGGCCATTACGGCCTTTGACGGCTCTTGGGTGGACGATTAAAACAGGGTCTGCCCGGAACAATACCCGTAAGCTTTTTCGGAATCTGTTCCTGAACGGTCTGCGGATCAAGGCACCGCGCAACATCGGCATTGATATCGCCTTGTTCCGAAAAGCCTATGGATAAGGGCTTCCCTTCGCAACAGGGTGTATGGTGAGGGGAAGCCTTTTTTCTGGAAAGGCTCATCTCGGGCCTGATCAATGACTCCCCCGTTTCCATGGCTATCTCGGCGGGCGTCACCTGTCCCATTGCAAACACATCCCGAATACGGCCGCACTCCTTGCCTCGGACCTGATCATGGGCCGTGACCCTCGCGCGAGGCGGTATGTCAATGAAATCCGGCGGCGCAAATGACCGATTGAATTATTATTCCCTACCTGATATATAAATATTCCTGCAATACCCTCCTCCGCTCCAGGAAACCGGACGGAATAATGAGTTCATATCAATTTGAGATGTCGAGCATGGACGCAGCTTCTACCGATCCAGACAAGGTGCATTACAGCAAGCCCAAGTCGGTTGTTGAAACCGTAGCCGACTATCTGCGCGAATCGATTGTCGCGGGCAATCTCAAGCCCGGGGAGAAAATCAACAACAACGAGATCACGGAAAGGCTCGGCATCAGCAGCATTCCGCTAAGGGAGGCCCTGAGGATACTGGAGTTTGAGGGCCTCGTTGTGTCACATCCGGGCAGGGGTCACTGGGTAAGTGAGGTTTCCCGCAAGGACCTTGAAGAGGCATTCGAGATGAGGGCCTTCCTGGAAATATTCGGTGTGGACCTTCTCAAAAAGAACATCGAGACGGAACCTGAAACCCTGGAGAGACTTAAGAAGATAGACGTACGCGAGTTGGCGGAGAATCTGGGCCCCGAGTCCTGCCTGCTCTTTCACCGAAAGATCATTGAACTTGCCCGGAATAGAAAACTGCTCGCCCTCTACGACGTCATGCTCACCTACACCCGCCGATACCAGAGGATGGACTACACCATCCGCCACGGGGGCGACTGCTGTGTCGAGCCCCATTCCGCGATTCTCAAGCCGCTGATTGAGGGCAATTACGAGGAGGCCAAGGAGGCCATTCGGGATCACCTGGACGACGGCCGTGAAAAACTCCTGGCAAGTATAGCGTTATCGGAATAGTGTGAAACAGGGGACCGTCTGTAACATCTTTTTCGTCGTTTTTTTCTGTTCGATGCCGGTGTCTACCGGGCCGTCCGGCCCAGAGGGACCCTTGATCATCCAGAGGAGATTGACGGCCCACGGGACACCCTTTTTGCCGATTCAGCGCGGAATCGGTTGACAGGTGCGAGACATTGGTGACCGGATGGCGGTAAATAGCGCGGGAGCGGGGCGGGATAGTGGATTGTAAGTTTTCAAACGATATGATAGCATTTGGAGACTCTTCCACTGAAAAGGAGGGCACTCCGTATGGAAAAAAAGCATAGCGTCCTGATCTTCAGGTGTAACGAATACAATCCCGATAAGATCGCCGGGATCATCAAAGAGGGGATGGAGGAATTAGGCGTCAAGCCCTCTGGAAAGATCCTTTTGAAGCCTAACGTGGTCCTGGCACACCCCGAGGTGTTTCCCCACGCCTTTACGCGAAAGGAATTCCTGGATGGCGTCATTTCGGCCACAAAGGCCCGTGCTGAGGGTGTCGAGGAAATCGCTGTGGGAGAAAGGTCGGGCATCACGATCCCGACCCGCTTTAATTTCAAGATGGCGGGTTACCTTGAAATAATAAAGAAGCACAAAATCAAGACCTATTATTTTGATGAAGTCGAGCAGGTCCCTTTCGCCCTTAAGCGAAAAGAAAACCTCCGGAAAAACATGTTTTTCCCGCGACCTGTCGTTGAATCGGATTTTCTGATCAACCTGCCGAAATTCAAGGCCCATCCGTGGTGCCGGCTTACCCTCAGCCTTAAGAACTTCATCGGTATCCAGGATGACCGGCATCGGCTCGTGGACCACAACCTCTTTCTGGAACACAAGATTGCCGATCTTCAGGAGGTCATTCAGCCGAAATTCATTGCCATTGACGGCATCACAGCCGGCCAGAAAATGATGCTGACACCCACCCCTTTTGATATGGGGGCCATTATCATGGGCACGAATTCGTGCGCTGTTGACACGGTGGGCTGCCACATGGTTCACGTGGATCCCACGGATCTCATCCATCTCAGGATCACGTCCCAGAGGGGCTTTGGGCCCATGAATCTTGAAGAGATCCATGTGGGAGGAGATTTCCCACTTGAGGAGGTGCAGGAGAAGACCCATGGGTTTGAATTCTGCATGGAGCATGTCGATGACTACTTCAGGGAAGACTGCAACCTCCGTTGCACCGTAGGGACATTTCCTGAAAAGCATTCTCCGGATTATTGCTGGGGGGGGCGTCCGCGGGCCCTTCAGGAGGCCATGCACATATTCAAGGGCTATTACCCGAACGCCTATCAGGAAATGAAGAAGGTGCGGTATGTGGTGGGCAAAGTGGAAGGTCCGCTGCATCTCGAGGATGATGAAAAAGTGATTTTTGCGGGAGACTGTACCAGCTGGGAAGGGACCATTGACGGGGAGCATGTCAGGATTGAAAGCAGCTACAAGACCCCCGGGGAAGTCGATGAAAAAAAGACCAAGTCCAATGATATGCTCATCCGGAATCTCAAACCCGGCCTTGTTCTTTTTAAGAACAGAAACTCGAGATACATCCACCTGAAAGGATGCCCCGTATCTGTAGCCGATCACGTGCACTACATTTCCGGCATCGGAAAGATCGGGAATCCCAATTTCGATTCAAGGCTCCTTCTAAACGCGAACATCGCCTACTGGCAGATGCGTTTCAGTCGTTTCATGAACCGTTTTACGTGAAATATGTCGGGTGTCATATAATGCCAGGAGGAAAAAATGCCAGGAGGATATACAGGTAAGTACTGCGTTGTGAACCTGACCGACGGGACCACGGAGACGGTCGAACCTTCTGATGAATTCTACAGGAAATACCTTTCCGGGTATGGTCTGGGGGCCGCGGTCATTGCCGGGCGTCAGAAAGCCGGGACCGACCCGCTGGGATCGGAAAGCCATTTGGGATTCTGCTCAGGATTGTTGACCGGTTCGGGTACGCTTTTTTCCGGGCGGTTCATGGTGGTGGGCAAGTCTCCCCTTACAGGTGGGTGGGGTGATGCCAATGGGGGCGGGTTTTTTTCGCGCGAACTCAAAAGGGCCGGATACGATGCCGTTTTTTTCACAGGCAAGGCCAGGTGCCCGGTGTGGGCCTATCTCACGGAAACCGGGGTCGAGATCAAAGACGCCTCGGGACTCTGGGGAAAGGATGCCACCGAGACCGAGGAAGCCATAAGGGATGACCTGGGCGACCGGCGGGTCCAGGTGGCCGCCATAGGTCTGAGCGGTGAAAAGATCTCTCTCATTTCAGGGGTGGTGACCGACGGAGGACGCGTTGCCGCGCGATCGGGCCTGGGCGCGGTCATGGGGAGCAAGGGGCTCAAGGCGTTAGCGGTGAGGGGAAGACAGAAGGTCCCGGTTGTCGATCCGGACCAGGTCAAGGCCATCAACGAACAATTCCTGAAAAAATTCAACAAATCCAAGTACGCGGACCGGTTCACCGTTCGGTTTATGAACTTTTTCAGCCGGATCATTGCCCGTACGGGTATTTCCATCCCTGCCCAGGCGTCCACGCTCCGCGAACTCTATAAGAGATACGGCACCCCCGGGCTGACGGTCTATTCGGCCCTCACCGGGGATATGCCTATCAGAAACTGGGGCGGGGTGGGGTATACCGATTACACCTTCGACAGCGCCGCAAAGAACTCTGACGAGAGCGTCATTCGGTATCAGAAACGGAAATACGCCTGTCACTCCTGCCCTCTGGCCTGCGGCGGGATCATTGATATTAAAAAGGGACGGTACAGCGGAACTGAAGGACACAAGCCGGAGTATGAGACGCTCGGGGCCTTTGGCGGGCTCCTCCTGCACGACGATCTCGACACCATCATCGAGATCAACGAGATGTGCAATCGCGCGGGGATCGACACCATTTCAGCCGGGACCTGCGTCGCCTTTGCCACGGAGTGCTTTCAGAAAGGGATCATCGACGAGAAGACTACGGGCGGGCTGAACTTAGGCTGGGGCAAGAGCGAAGCGATCTTACGGCTGACCGAGATGATCATCCACCGCGAGGGATTCGGCGATCTCCTCGCCGACGGCGTCAAGCGCGCAGCTGACAAAATCGGGAAGGGTTCGGAGGCGTTGGCCATGCATGCGGGGGGCCAGGAACTGCCGATGCACGACTCAAGGCTCGACCCCGGGTTCGGCATCGCCTACCAGTGTGAGCCCACACCGGGGCGTCATACCATATCGTGCTTCCTTTATCCCGGCCTTTTCAGCGTGGAAAAGATCTTCCCGGAGGCACGCCGCAGGGTCAAACGGAGCAAGGGAAAAGCCGCGAAAATGGTCCAGCGCTACGCGGCCGGCACCTTGTACATGCAGCTCATCAACAGCTGCGGCATGTGCCTCTTCGGGGCGCTCACCAGCCGGATTCCCATCGCAGAATACCTGAATGCGGTGACCGGGTGGGGCCTGTCCGCGGATGACTACTTCCGGACCGGGGAGCGGATCCTGAGCCTCCGCAAGTCCTTCAATGTGCGGGAGGGGATACGGCCCGAAGACCAGCGGCTGACCGACCGGGCCGCGGGCAGGCCGCCCCTTGGAGAGGGCCCGCTCAAGAATGCCACCCTTGATATGGAGACGCTTCAAGATACGTTCTTCCAGGCCGTGGGATGGGATCCGGCCACGGGTGGTCCCACCCGTGAGAAGATGGCGGAACTGGGAATTGACACGCCGGAATGAAGGATCTTCCCATGATCGTCTCTGCCTATCAGCCCTATTTCGCCCCTTTCTCCGGATTCTTTGCCAAGGCCCTCCGGTCGGACATCCTTGTTCTCATGGATCGGGTGCAGTTTCCCCGGGGGGCTACCTGGCTGACCAGAAACCGGTTCAAGAATGATCAGGGCGCCCTCTGGATGACCATACCTGTCTGGAAAAGGGGCCTTGGCCTTCAAAATATCCATAGGGTCAGGATCTGTAACGAGGGCCGTTGGGCCAGAAAACATCTGGCCGGCCTCAAGACCGCCTATGCAAAGGCCCCGTTTTTTGAGGACCATGGAGCGTTTGTAGAGAGACTTTTCTCCGAAGGGTTTGAGAGACTCATCGACTTGAACCTGAAAATCATTGAGTACCTGATGGCATCCCTTCGGATTCCGGCCAAGATCGTATTGCTTTCAAGCCTGGACATCGCGACATCCGAACCCCGACTTTCCGTAGAGATATGCAGGGAACTCGGTGCCACACAGTTCTTGGCACAGACTGCCGCCAGAAAATATCTTGACCCGGACCGATTTGAAAAAGCGGGGATCGCCCTCAAATTTTTCAATCCCCGCCCCCCGGTCTATCCTCAACTGTGGGGGCCGTTCATCCCCAACCTATCCGCATTCGATCTCCTTTTCAACTGCGGGCCCAAGAGTCATAATCTGCTTTTGGACAAGAAAAGGAGCGCCTGTTGAAAGCCAAAGAGATCGACTGCCAGTCGGGCGCATCGTGGAGAAAGATACTTTCTCAAAGCATCACCATCCCTGCGGATCTACCTGCCTCCATTGAAGCGGACAGTGCCCTCCTTCAAGAGGTGACAAACCGGTATCCGATGCGGATCAATCCCTATTATCTGGGTCTTGTAAAGGAACCGGGGGATCCCATTTACCGGCAGTGCATCCCGGACATCCGGGAGATCTCTGATAAGGCGGGTGTGGATGACCCTCTCAACGAAGAGGGGGATTCCCCGGTCCCCGGGCTTACCCACCGGTATGCAGATCGGGCCCTTTTCCTCATATCCTCCCGCTGCGCCATGTACTGCCGGTTCTGCAACCGGAAACGGAAGGTCGGCCGGACCGCCATGGTGACCAAAGAATCGGTCAGGGAAGGCCTGTCCTACATCAGGGGACACAGGGAGATCAGGGATGTGCTCCTTTCAGGGGGAGATCCGCTCCTCTTAGGGAACCGGGAGCTCTTCCGTATCCTGACGGAGTTGCGCGCCATACCCCATGTGGAGATCATACGGATCGGTACGAGAATCCCGTGCACCCTCCCCCAGAGGATTACGTCGCAATTATCGAATATGTTGGGGGGATTCATGCCCCTTTATATCAATACCCACTTCAACCATCCGGATGAAATCACTGAAGAATCGTCATTGGCGTGCAACAGGCTGGCCGATGCGGGTATCCCCCTGGGCTGCCAGACCGTGCTCCTTCGGGGAGTCAACGACCGTCCCGGGGTCATGACGGCCTTGATGCAAAAACTCTTGACAATCCGTGTCCGGCCCTATTATCTGTTCCAGGCAGATCCAACAAAGGGAACGTCTCACTTCTGGACCCCCCTCAGCAAGGGGCTTGAGATCATGTCCGCACTTCAGGGCCATACTTCGGGTCTGTGCGTGCCTCATTTTGCCGTTGACCTCTTGGGCGGGGGGGGAAAAGTCCCGCTCCTGCCGGAATACGTGGTAGGAAGGGACGGCCATGTCCTTGTGGCCAGAAACTACGCGGGGAAAACATACCGCCACCCGGTTTTGGATTGAATATTGACGCATTCGTAAAAAGTCAAAATCTCGCGCAAAGGCGCAAAGCTTGCAAAGTTAACTTATTAATATTAACAGATTTTTTATTGGCGTTCTTGGCGTCTTTGCGAGAAAACATACTTTTTACGGGACCATCAATATTGAATATAGTCCAATGTCCAAAGTCCAAAGTCCGGTGCGCAGTAGGCAGTGACAACTGAATGACGGCCGAAGGCCAAAGCGGCAATCGACGGTCGTCAATCATCCATCCAATGACCAGTGACCAATGACCAAAACCGGCAAAAGGAGATACCTATGATCAGGATTACATGTCTTGGAGGCGCAGGGTCTGTGACAGGATCGTGCTACCTCGTGGAATCGCCTAACAGCAAGAAAGTGCTTGTGGACTGCGGACTTTTTCAGGGTGGACGGCAGATAGAGGGCCGGAACAGGGAAGAATGGGGCTTTGACCCGAAAGAGATCGAGACCCTTTTCCTGACCCATGCCCATATCGACCACAGCGGTCGCATTCCGAAGCTGGTCAAGGATGGGTTTAAAGGCAGGATTATCACCTCCCCCCCGACTGCGGAACTGTGTGAGATCATGCTGTTGGATGCGGCCCACATCCAGGAAATGGACGCAGAGTGGCAGACGCGCAAGAACAAACGCCAGGCCAAAACGGACGTGACACCCCTTTATACGACAGAGGACGCAGAGGCAAGCCTGAAACTGATTTGTCCCATGGAAAGGGACCATATTATCGCTGTCGAGCCCGGTATAAAGGCCCGGCTGAGGAATGCGGGACACATCTTGGGCTCTTCCATATTGGAGTTGTGGGTGGAAGAGGCGGGAGAACCCCTTAAGATCGTTTTCTCAGGGGATCTGGGCAAGAAAGACCAGTTGATTGTCAAAGACCCGCACGAGATCTTTGACGCCGATTATCTCTTTGTGGAATCCACCTACGGCAACCGCCGGCACCGCACATTTGAAGACAGCAAACATGAACTGGTGGAGGCCATTCATTACAGCGTATCGGCCGGTGAGAAGATTATCATCCCGGCCTTTGCCGTAGAAAGGACACAGGAACTCCTCTATGTCCTGGGTGAATTCCTGCGTGACGGCCTCATCCCGGATATCCCGATATATTTAGACAGCCCCCTGGCGATCAAGGCGACAGAGATCTTCCGAAAAAACAAGAAATATTACGACGAAGAGGCCAAGGCCATTGTAGACTCGGGATATGACCCGTTTGGGATGTCCAACCTCCGCTTCACCCCCACCACAAAAGAGTCCATAGCCATCAACGAGACATCAGGGTCTGCCATTGTTATTGCCGGGAGCGGCATGTGTACGGCCGGACGGATCAAGCATCATCTGAAGCATAATCTCTGGCGGGCCGGCGCAAGCATCGTGATTGTTGGATTCCAGGCGAAAGGAACCACCGGCCGCAAGATTGTAGAGGGGGCAAAACAGGTCAAGATATTCAGAGAAGATGTTGCTGTCAGGGCCAAGGTGTTCACGATCGGCGGCTTTTCAGCCCATGCCGATCAGGAAGATCTCCTTGAGTGGGTGTCTCATTTCGAATCCAACCCCAAGGTTTTTGTGGTGCATGGAGAGGCCACTGCAAGTGAGGCCTTGGCAGATAAAATCCAGGAGAGACTCCATCTGATCGCCCATATCCCCATGTGGAAGGAACGGCTGATCCTCAAGCCGAGAGATCTGGTTTCTGAGAAGCCCCCGGTCGAGAAGGAAACGACAGATATGAAAACGACCATGCTGAATACCATCATCGATCTGGAAAACGAGCTCAAGGCCTTGCGGAAAAGGGTGAAGTCGGTGGAAGTGGACAGCGATGCCGGAGAAGAGGAGGTCGATCGGCTCAAATACATCCAGGATGAACTGAAATCGGTCTTTATTTCTTGACTTGACTTTATGAAATAAAGCGTTTACCCTTTGATTCGCTCTGCCAGAGAGCGTTGTTACCCGTACCCTTTGTGCGCGTCTTGAAGTGGTCAGGGCCCCGTAAATCTAAAGGCCCGGTCTGGCGCATTCAGACTTGACGACCCGAATATATCTTTCGATTCTCCAGATTAAGCTAACCTTAAAAACCGGCTTCAATTTTTTCTGTTACGCCCGGTTCCCGGCATCGGTTCCAAGGGATGTGTGGTGCCCTGACAACCGGGAGGCGTTCTCAGACCATGAGAATGGGTCAAGGCAGCTCCGTGACATTGGGTGCCACGGATTAGAACAGATAACATCGTTGAACAGAAAAGGAGGAATCATGGAGGTCAAAAAGATTTTTTTACCCGAGTCGGAATTGCCGCGTCAATGGTACAACATCATGGCAGATATGCCCACACCCATGGAACCGCCGCTCCATCCGGGGACGGGGCAGCCTGTCGGGCCGGATGATCTGGCCCCCATTTTTCCCATGAATCTGATCGAACAAGAAGTGAGTACAGAAAGGTGGATCGACATACCGCAGGAGGTCCTGGAGAAATATGTCATCTGGAGACCCACCCCCCTTTACAGGGCCTATAACCTCGAGAAACACCTCGGCACGCCCGCCAAGATCTATTTCAAGAACGAAGGCGTCAGCCCGGCCGGGAGCCACAAACCCAATACGGCCATTGCACAGGCCTATTACAACAAGGTGGCCGGCACCAAACGGATTACCACGGAGACCGGCGCAGGCCAGTGGGGGAGCGCCCTGGCCATGTGCTGTTCCTTTTTCGGGCTGGAATGCAAGGTCTTCATGGTGAGGATCAGCTTCAACCATAAACCGTATCGAAAGCTCATGATGCAGACCTGGGGCGCCACCTGCGTGGCAAGCCCCAGCACCGAGACCGAATCAGGCCGGAAGATCCTGGCCGAGAATCCGGATTCTCCCGGAAGTCTGGGCATCGCCATCAGCGAGGCGGTTGAGGCCGCGGTCGGGGACGAAAACAGCAAGTATTCCCTCGGCAGCGTCTTGAATCATGTGATGCTTCACCAGACCGTAAACGGTCTTGAAACGCAGAAGCAGATGGCCATTGCCGGGGATTATCCTGACGTGGTGATCGGCTGCGCGGGCGGCGGGAGCAATTTTGCAGGGCACTGCCTCCCCTTTGTCTGCGACAAGATTCACGGCAAGGATATTGACATCATCGGCGTTGAGCCCAGCTCCTGTCCTACCATGACCCAAGGCCCCTTTGCCTATGATTTCGGGGATACGGTTCAGATGACGCCCCTCCTGCCGATGCACACCCTCGGCCACAATTTTATCCCGGCCCCGATTCATGCAGGAGGCCTGCGGTATCACGGGATGGCCCCGATTATCAGCCAACTCATTTTAGACAATTTGATTAGACCAATAGCGGTACATCAACTGGAGACCTTTGAGGCAGGCGTTACATTTGCCCGAACCGAAGGGTTCATCAGCGCCCCTGAGACAAACCATGCGATCGCAGCTGTCATCCGCGAGGCCCTCAAGGCAAAAGAGGAAGGGAAGGAAAAGGTCATCCTCTTCAACTGGAGCGGCCATGGTCTGGTGGATATGGCGGCCTATCAGGCCTATTTTGAGGGCCAGTTAGCCGATTACCCCCTGCCTGCAGAGGACATCAAACGGGCCCTGGCAGACATTGAACCCCTTCCCAAGCCAAAGCAGTACAGGGTAAGTAAGATCTAAGCCCTGATGAGAGATTCAATGATCTCTACCGGAGGTCGATGCATCGGCCTCCGGTACTATTTTCACAAGAGAGGGTTATGAAAAGGGAAAGCACGCCGCCGGATGATGATTATTTAATCCGTTGCCCCAGGCTGGGGCACCAGATCTATTTTTCGTATTGCCGCAAAGAAAACCTCGGCCTCCCCTGTTTCAAGACCTTGGACTGCTGGTATCCTCATTTCCTGGTTGAAGATTATTTGAGAAAAGAGCTTTCAGACGAAGAATGGGAAAAGGCCTTCAAGCGCTCTGACAAGACAAAGACCATGTCTTTGATCGAGCTGATTGAACAGGCAAAAGAACGGACTAAGAAGGGGCCTGATCAGGGGCGTTAACCCCGACAATTTCGTCAATTACAGGAGAGCGTTCACAGGTTCAGGGTTTCCCGCTGAAAGCGGGATTCAGGGTTAGGGACAAGAACAAAATCGAAAAGCCGAAGTTTTTGTAAGAGATGTTGGTCTTGCCACACAACTTCCCGGTGCGCCGCCAATTTTCAGATTACAAATGACGAAGCCGTGGGCTTCTCACATAAATACGCATCCAAAATGGAGGCCAAGGCGAGGAATTCAACCTTGAACCTCTGAACCTGTGAACGGGTTCAATTACAGTTCTTTCAAGTAGTTGTCTCTATCCTTCATGAACTTGTGATAAATCTGGTAGTGTTCTGTCTCCTCGTATGCGATCTCTCGGACCGGTGTGTCGTCGAAACTCATGATCGCCGCCCCAGGGCATGCCAACAGAATCGGCGAGTGGGTGGCAATGATAAACTGTGCATGTCCCGCCTTTCCCATATCATTCAACACCTTGAGCAGTTCCAACTGGCTTCTGGGTGAAAGCGCGGTCTCGGGTTCATCCAAAAGATAGAGCCCTCTGATACGGTAGCGCGCCCTGAACAGGGTCATGAGGGACTGGCCGTGGGACTGGGTAATGAGAGATTTTCCCCCAAAATAGTTGAGCATGTCAGGATCCACCGCGGCCCATTCATCTAAATATTGCGCAAAATCCTTGAATGTTTCGGACCCGAAGAATGATCCCGGCACGCTGCCGTTATACCAGTCAATGCCGATAAACATGTAAAGGGCTTCTTCATAAGGGTTCGCCTCCAATCGCGGTCGTTCCGCATGTTGCCATATGTGGATACCGCATTGCTGACACAGGGCCCTCAGGAGGGTTGATTTCCCTGTGCCGTTTTCTCCCACGAAGAAGGTTACAGGTTTATGAAATGCGACGCTTTCGGTTTGACGAAACACGGACAGGTTAAAAGGATAATACGCATGGGTCGGGTATTTTTCGGGAAAAAGCGTCACTTTTCTAAGATGCATCGGGATCTCCAGAAGATTCTTGAATGAGTTGAAATCAGTATAGGAGATGGCGCGCCCTGTGTCAACAGAGAGGTGACCGGTCCCGATCTCCCCGCTTGACTTTATGGTTTGGAGCGACTACCCTTTCGCCGGGTCAGCCAGAAGCGATCGTTCTTCTTCATCAGTTGGTTTGAACCTGGCCAGGGTGCAATGACCTACTGCCATTAGACGGTCAGACAAAGGAAAAAGGAATCGTTATGACGCACAAAGAAATTTTTTTGGGAAACGGGGCGATTGCCCTTGGGCTCGTAGAAGCCGGCTGTCAGGTGGTAACCTCCTATCCGGGCACCCCCAGTTCCGAGATACTGCCCGAAGTGGTCCGACTGATCAAGTCAGAAGGTCTCAATACATACGTGGAATGGTCTACCAACGAGAAAGTAGCATTAGACAATGCATTCGCCGCCGCTATCTCGGGCAAACGGGCGGCCTGCTGCATGAAGCAGGTCGGCCTTAATGTTGCTGCAGACTCCCTTATGAGCGCCGCTTATATGGGGACGAACGGGGGATTTGTGATCATATCGTGTGACGACCCCGGCCCCCATTCCTCTCAGACCGAGCAGGACACCCGGTTGATGGCGCGTTTTGCCAAGGTACCGGTTCTGGATCCTTCCAGCCCTGAAGAGGCGAGGCAGATGGTCGGTCTGGCCCTCGATGTGTCAGAGGAATTCAAGATACCTGTCATTTTGAGGCCGACGATTCGCGTGTGTCATGCGCGGCAGAATCTGGCCTGGGGTCCCATCAAAAGTAATGGCCGGAAGGCATCCTTTGAAAAGAACCCGGCCCGGTGGGCGGCTACACCCCGGTTCCGTTTTATACTCCACGGTGAGCTGAACCAGAAACTGAGGGAGATCGGGAAGCGATTCGATACGCTTGCCCCATTCAATATGCACAACCTGGCAGACGGAAAGAGATATCCCCTGGGGATCCTGGCCGCAGGGGTCTCTTACGCAGTGGTGAAAGATATCTTATCCGACGAAGCCCGGGACGATATCCCGGTCTTGAAACTGTGCGCCCCCTATCCCTTTCCCGAAGGATTAGCCGGGGAGTTCATGTCTGCCTGCGACAAGGTGCTCGTTATTGAAGAGACAGATACGGTGATCGAGTATTTTCTGAGAGACCGTCAGAAGGTGTTGGGCCGATTATCGGGACATGTCCCATCTGAAGGAGAATTGGTGCCCGAGGTCATTTATGGTGTCATGAACCGGGCCCTTGAAGAGCTTGGCTTGGCGGTTCTGAGGAATAATGGAGATCCGGGTGCGGCCGAATGGGTCAAAAGCCTCAATCTGCCGGTACGCAAACCGACCCTCTGTCCCGGGTGTCCTCACAGGGCCTCCTTTTTTGCCATCAGAAAGGCTCGGCCAAAGGCGATATTTACCTCTGACATCGGTTGTTATACCCTGGGGCTCAACCTGGGAGTGGTAGACACCTGTCTCGATATGGGCGCTGCCATCACCATGGCCTCAGGCTTTTACCATTCGTTTGCCCAGGATCAGATTGAGCAGCCGATCGTGGCCACCATCGGGGATTCCACATTTTACCATTCCGGCACGGCAGGATTGCTGAATGCGGTGTACAACGACGCGCGATTCATCCTGGTGATTTTGGACAACCAGACCACCGCCATGACCGGGATGCAGCCGACCCCGGGGCTGGGAATTCGAGCAGACGGGAGCCAGGGGAAAACGATCCCCCTTGAGAAGGTGGTGGCCGGTTGCGGGGTCGACTTCATCGAGGTCATTGACCCTTATGACCTGAAGGGGATGAGCCGGCTGATCAAAAAGGCCGCTGAACATGTTGATGATCCGGCAGGGGGGATTGCCGTTATTATCGCGCGTCATCCCTGTGTCATCGCCTACAGGGAAGAGGCCATCCCGAAAAAAATAAAGGTCACCATAACAGACGACTGCGTGGAATGTAATTTCTGCCTGGACCGGTTTGAATGTCCGGCGCTTTACAAAGATGAAACCCTGGGACGTACAGCAATCAATCAGGCCCTCTGCGCCCAGTGTGGCGTCTGTCTGGAGATCTGCCCCAAAGGCGCTATTGTGGAGGCATAGGGGAAGGAAAAGAGATCAGAACCGATGGAAAATACAAATTTTGTCTTAAGTGGTTTGGGCGGGCAGGGAATCCTCTTTATGACCAAGCTGTTGGCCCAGACGGCTGTCAGCAGAGGGCTGAAGATCCTGGTGGCTGAGACCCATGGGATGGCCCAAAGAGGGGGGTCCGTTGTCTCTCACCTCCGAATCGGAGATGTGGAAGGAAGCCTGATCAGGGCCGGTACGGCCCATATCCTCCTTGCTTTGGAGGAGAACGAGGCCTACCGCAACATCCCCTTTCTTGCCAGGGGTGGAAGACTCTATGTAAACGCCCCCCAGGGCGCTGTTGCCCGGGAAGAGGTCCGGTCCTATCTGGATAGGATGGAGATCGGTTGCGATTTTTTCCCTGCCTCAGCGGCCGCTATGGAATTGGGGGCACCCATGTCTTCGAATCTCGCCCTGCTCGGATTTTTTTCCACCTTTCAGGATGGCCTCATCAACGGCGACGCGCTGAGGTATACCATCGATCAGGTCAGCCCTGACCGGTTCAGGGAGGTCAATCTGAAGGTTTTTGATGCGGGTTTTCAGAGGGGCGCAGGATAAAGGGAAACAAAATCGTAAGATATGAAGCGGAGCGGAGAGAAGGTTGCCGGGATCGTTCTCGCTGCGGGGGCGTCGACGCGCATGGGCAGGATCAAGCAACTGCTGCCCGTTGGAGACGAGACGCTCATTGAGCGGGTGCTGGGGCAGGTCCTGAAGGCCGAACTAGACACAGTGGTTCTGGTCTTGGGACATCGGTGGCGGGAGGTCCAGGGAGTCATTGCGCCGCTTATCATTCAGCCGAGGCTGCGTGTCATCGAGAACCCACAGTACCGGCAGGGCATCAGCTCCTCCATCGTGGCCGGCATCTCAGAGGTGGAACGTACCTATGACCACGCGATGATTTTTCTGGCGGATATGCCGTGCATCCGGTCGGATGTGATCAATCGCCTCCTCCGCCGGTATCTGACATCCGGTATGCAGATTGGCGCGGTCAAAGGCAAAGGGAGGCCCGCTCACCCGGTGATTTTCAGCCGTGAGTTATACCCGGAACTGCAGCGTCTGAGAGGTGATGTAGGCGCCAGGTCCCTTTTCCACAAATACAACCGTTCGGTCTGCCTCGTCGAGCCGGAAGGGGATTATGAGAGCCTCGATATCGATACCCCGGAGGACTATGCGGAATTTCAGATGAGATGAAGGTGATTTTTGCGACGCGGGACAAGAAAAATAGGTCATTTTTGTGTAAGCCCTTTATATGTATAAGGAGAAAAAGATGCCCAATATCGTAGTGGTCGGGACCCAGTGGGGTGACGAAGGAAAGGGAAAAGTGGTGGATCTTCTGACCGCCAGGTCAGATCTGGTGGTGAGATTTCAAGGTGGAAACAATGCCGGACATACCCTTGTGGTAGAAGGGAAGCAGTTCATTTTTCATATTATCCCTTCGGGGATACTCTATGAAAACAAGAAGTGCCTCATCGGAAACGGCCTCGTGGTGGATCCGAAGGTGCTCCTGGAAGAGATGGACAGCCTGAAAGCGGCCGGGATATCGGTGGGCCCGGACAGGCTTTCACTCAGCGAGAAGGCCCATATCATCATGCCGTACCACAAGGCCGTTGATCTGGCTAGGGAAACTGCCAAGGGCAAGGCGAAATTGGGGACCACCGGCCGCGGCATCGGCCCCTGCTACGAGGACAAAGCGGCAAGGACCGGCGTGAGGGCGGTGGATCTTATGGATCCTGAGATCCTAGAAGAGAAGATCAGGGCCAATCTGAGGGAAAAGAATTTCCTGTTGGAGAGATTTTTAGGGGCCGAACCGTTAGAGGCCGGGCCTATATTAGACAGCTATCTCGCCATGGGAGAGAAGTTGGGCCCGTTTATCACCGACGTTTCCGTTGAACTGGACCAGGCCATCAAAAATCAGAAGAATATCCTGTTCGAGGGGGCCCAGGGCACCCATCTGGATGTGGATCACGGCACCTACCCGTTTGTGACCTCTTCCAATCCGGTGGCAGGGAGCGCATGTGCGGGGGCAGGGATCGGACCGAAGCAGCTTCATCACGTGGTGGGGATTGTCAAGGCCTACACCACAAGAGTCGGCGCGGGACCGTTTGTGACGGAACTTGAAGACGAAACAGGGGACTATATCCAGGAACGAGGCAAGGAATTCGGCGCTACCACGGGGAGACGCCGGCGCTGCGGCTGGCTTGACCTGGTGGTGGTGCGGGATTCCGTGCGGCTCAACGGCCTGGACAGCCTGGCCATTACGAAACTGGATGTCCTCACCGGCCTCGAACGTCTCAAGGTCTGCGTGGGATACGAGATTGAAGGGGAAAGGGTCGATCAGAGACCGGCAAGCCTTCGGAGGATGGCCGCCTGTATCCCGATCTACGAGGAGATGCCCGGGTGGCAGGATGATATCTCGGCCGCCAGGGACCTGGCCCAGTTGCCCGAGGCGGCCAGGGCCTATATCGACGCCATAGAGCATGTCACGGGGATACCCGTCTCCATTGTCTCGGTGGGGGCCGGCCGGAACGAGACGATCATTGTCAAATACCCGGCATAGAGCGTGTAGGATTGCAGATTGATGATTTATGATTGATGGTTTCGTAAAAAGTATGTTTTCTCGCAAAGTCGCCAAGCGCGCCAAGAAAATAGTATTTAAAAATTAATAAGTTACCTTTTCGGTCTTTGCGTCTTGGCGAGAGATGTTGACTTTTTACGAATGCATCATGATTGACGATTGAAAAAGGATAACCCTTAACCTTTCAATCTGTAAACGGCTGCAAGGATGTACGCCTTTCGAACGTTGGATTTCTCTGTAAACGGGATGTAACTCCACAGGTTAAGACATAGGGAAGATAGGGGAGGATAGGATATGGCAGATGCAGAAGGACTTCTGGACGCAAGAGATGTGAAGGAGATGCCG